>DATLFF010000145.1:0-2470 GCA_035524915.1 Gemmatimonadota bacterium
TGCCTGGCTATAGGCTTCATCCGTCCAGAAGCGCCGGGCCCGCCGACCTTGCGCAAGGCGGAAACGCTCTCTCCACGCCGGATCGGCCGACCTCTCGGCGAGACCTCGTCGGATCGCCTCGCTGTGCGCCGTCCGATCGAACTCTGGACCGTAGGTGTCCGCGTTGTGCAGGCGAATGTGATCGGCGGCGTCCATACGACTGAGGTTTCGCGGATCGTTGTTCCGCCGGTTACCGTCCAGGTGATGGCGGTGCGTACCCGTCACGTCGGCGTAGATCCCCGAGCGGACGTTCCATTCGTCCGCCAGACGGTGGGTGGGCACGTAGTGCCCGCCGAGCGGCTGCCAGACCATCTCGTATCCTCGAGGGGTGTCGCGATACAAGGGCATCAAAGAAGCGCCGGGTTCGAGATCCACTGCGGCCGCGACCCGGCCGTCCCGCAAAAGGAACCGGTGGTCCGGCGTGCAGCGGATCCGCTCCCCGTCGTCCAGCGTAACCTCGACCAGCGAGTCCTGGCCCACGATCCGAGGAGCGTCGAGCAATGCGGCTTCGATCTGGCCGTATCGGCCGACGGCGTAGCCCCAGAACATGTCCCCCCTGGCATGCCGGACCGCCATCTCCTCCAGGGTCGGCGTGGTGCCGTCCAGGAGCGCGACCCGCGTGTCGCCGGAGAAGCAACGGGCGTACGTCGATTTCCCCACGCAAATAGTCAGCACGTTCCGCGGGATCCGGAAGTACTCGACCGAGCGCGCCAGGGCGAACGAGTTGGGCGGGACGATGCAGGTCTCGCCCTGGACGTCCACGAACGAGCGGGGGTCGAACTCCTTGGGGTCCACGATCGCGGCGTAGACGTTGGTGAAGATCTTGAACTCGTCGGAAACGCGGAGATCGTAGCCGTAGGAAGAGAGTCCGTAGGAGATGACGCCCTCGCGGACCTGGCGGTCCTCGAACGGCTCGATCATTCCGTGCTCCAGGGCCATCCGGCGGATCCAGGAGTCGGGCCGGATGCCACTCACAGGGCCTCGTTCATCGAGCCCGGGCGGTAGCCCTCCAGGTCCATCGACACCCACACGTAGCCGAGCGCCTCGAGCGCCGGCACCACTCGGCCGGCGGCGGCCAGGAGCCGCTCCCGGTCGGCGGGGGGGACCTCGATCCGGGCCACCGGACCGTGGTGCCGCACGCGGACCACCTCGAAGCCGGCCTCGCGGATCGCGCGCTCGGCCTTGCCGACCCGCTCCAGCTCGGCGGGCGTGATCGGGGTGCCGTAGGGGAAGCGGGACGCCAGGCAGGCGTTGGCGGGCTTCTCGGCCGTGGAGAGCCCCAGCCGCCGCGAGAGCGCCCGCACGTCGTCCTTGGTGAAGCCGGCCTCCTTGAGCGGGCTCGTGACGCCCCGCTCGTCGAGGGCCTTCAGGCCCGGGCGCCAGTCGAGCGCATCGTCCGCCTGGGAGCCGTCGATCACGGTCCGGATGCCGCGCTCGGCAGCCAGGGCCTTCAGATCCCCGTAGAGGTCGCTCTTGCAGTAGTAGCAGCGCTCGGGCGGGTTGGCGAGGAACCCCTCGTCCTCGAGCTCGCTGGAGAGGATCCGCGCGTGGGCGGCCCCGAGCTCGCCGGCCAGCCGCTCGGCCTCGGCCACCTCCTCCGGCTCGTAGGTGGGGGTGGCGGCAGTGACGGCCAGCACCCGGGCCGGCCCCAGGACGTCCAGCGCCTTCTTGAGGAGGAGCGTGGAATCGACCCCGCCCGAGTAGCCGAGGACGACGGAATCGCACCCGCGGAGGATCTCCTCGAGCCGCTTCTCCTTGGCGTCCAGGTCGAGTTCGAGGGCCGGTCCGGTCATGGGCGGCGAAGCTAGGAGCGCCCCCGGGGCCACGCAACGCGGCTCACGCGGAGCGGACGCCGTGCACGAGGATCACGCGTCCGGCCGGGTCGGCGGCCACCAGGCGGTTGCCGTCCAGCCGATGGTCGGCCCCGAGGTGGCCCATCGTGCGCGCCAAGTCCTTCACCTTGGCGTCGGAGACGGTGGCCGCCCAGCCGTAGATCCCCGGCGGATCCCGCTCCTCGAGCACCCACTGGTGGTCGCCCACCGCGAGCGGCCCGCCGGGCTCCATCTCCCGCAGGCCCAGGCGGAGGAGGAAGTCTCGCTGGGCCGCCGGCTCGGGCGCGCCGGTCGTGACGCCGAGGAGCCCCGGGATCTCGAGCCCTTTGCGGTCGCCGCTCCGCCAGAGGAACGGCCCCATGCCGCCGCGGGCCACGACGGTCTCGCGGGGAACCGGGAAGAAGAGGTCGACCCGCGGCGGGGCCGGCCCCTCGATCGACACGATCACGCGGTTGGCCAGCTCGTCGGATTCGATCCGCTCGATCGGGGCGGCCGGCCACGCCTCGCGTGCGGCGGCCTCCCGCGCCGCCGGGCTCTCGGAGCCGGAGGAGGCGGTCGTCCTCCGGATGCCCGGCATGCCGCTGGCGGAGGCGGTCGCG
>DATLFF010000146.1:0-2529 GCA_035524915.1 Gemmatimonadota bacterium
CGAGGTGCGGGCGGCGGCGGCGCGTCTCGCCGCCCGGGCCCGCCACGGCCTCTCGCTCCCCTCCGCGGGCCGGCCGGCGGTCTCGGATCTCCTCCTGCTCGCGCCGGGCGCCCCGCTCCCCGAAGGTCTCGAGGGGGCGGCCGCCGGGGCGCGCGGTCACGCACGGGTCGCCCCCGGAGAGCGGCTGGGGATCTACTGGGAGGCGTATCCCCCGCCCTCGCCCGGCGAGGTCCGCTGGTCACTGGCGCTCCGCGACGAGCGCGGCGGGTTCTGGCGGGGTCTCGGCGGTGCCCTCGGGCTGGCCCGGCGAGCCGGCGGGGAGGTCGGACTCGAATGGTCGGAGGCCGCGCCGTCCGGCGGAACGCTCCCGCGGGCGGTCGACCTGGCGCTCCCGGCCGGGCTCCCCGAGGGCGACTACGCGCTGGTCCTGACGGCCCGCTTCGCCGGGCACTCCGCGGTGACCGCGGAGCGCGCGGTCCGCGTGTCCCCCGCGGGGCGATGAGCGAGCCGCCACGCGCGCGGCAAAGGCCGGACGACACCAGGCCCCGCCGCGGTCGAAGCCGGGCGGGGCCTCCGTCCTCGGCCGGACGGGCCAGGCTCAGGCGCCCGACTCTTCCTCCGCGTCGTTTCCGGACGGCGGGTCATGCCGGTCGTGGCCCTCGGGCCGGCGCCCGTGGCCCTCCCCGTCGCCGTGCTGCGCTTCCATCAGGGCGTGGATCCGCTCCCGCTGCTCGTCGGTCAGGATCTCCATCGCCGCCTCGTGGATGGCGCGCATCTCGGCGTGATGGCGCTCCTTCTCGGCCTCCAGCCGCTGGTCGAGCCCCTCGAGGCGCCCGATCTGCTCGGCGGTCAGACCGAGGTGCTCGGCGTGCTCCTCGAGCATCTTCGCCATTCCGCCGTGCATCATGCTCATGTGCGTCTTCTTCTCGCCGTGGACGGCTATCGCGCCGTCGTGCCGCATGCCCTCGTGGCCCTCCTGGGCCAGGGCGGGGCCGGCCATCAGGGCCAGCGCGAGGGCGATCGTCGTAGGGGTCGCGCGCATCGTTCTCTCCTGGGCTGGGTCGCACAGAATTCGGACTCGGGGTAGATGTGTCCGTGCTACCCCCGAGATGCGGGTTTGAGCCGGCGGGGGCGCCGGCGCCGGGATGAAACGGGTCGCCCGGGTCCGCCTATTCCCGGCGGCCGCCTGTCAGGAGCAGGATGCCGCCGCCCGTCGAGAGCGCGAGGAGGAGCGCGATCGCGAACCACTCCCCGACGGAGCGCGCCGCCGCCAGCTCCATCGCTTCGGCCGTGGGCTCCCGCGGCCCGGTCCCGGAAACGGTCCCGCCCCCCGCCGGGAGGGTCGTCACCACCAGCTCCGCCTCGCCCACCTCGTCCCCGTCGGATGCGAGCGCCACGATCGTGTAGCGGCCCGTCCGGGCCTCGACCGGCAGCGCCAGGCGGGTGCGGAACTCCCCCGCCGAGTCGGTGCGGACCTCGACCAGCGGATAGGTCTCGAGCGCTCCCCGGAGCAGGAGCCGGAGGTTCGCCTCCTTCGGCATCCGCGCGCCCTGGATGCCGATGTCTCCGCCCACCGCGACCGTGTTCACGTCGAGGTAGAGAACCCCCTCCTCGTGGGCCCCCGCCGGGACCGCCATATGGAGGAGGATCAGGACGAGCAGTGCGGTCCACGGCCGGGCGGTCACATCAGGTGCGCCTGCTGGGGCGCCAGGGCGCCGTAGACGATGGCCGCGAGGAGCGCGACGAGGACGAGGCCCCCGACCCACGGCACCCATGCCGCCCGCCGCTCCCCGCGGTCCACCAGCGGAACCGCGGCCAGGAAGGCCAGCAGGACCACCGGCGCGACGATCATTCCCGGCAGGCCCATCCCGTTCTCCGCCGCGTAGATCCAGAGGAACGGCCAGAACGGCTTGGTCACTTCGGCGCCCCCGATCGCCGGGTACCCGAGACCCGGCGGGAACGCCAGGGCGAGCGCTCCAATGGCCGCCCAGCCGATCAGAGCCACTCCGGCGAGCCGGCGCAGCACCCGTGGGAAGGGGACCGTCCGCGGCCCGTCGGCGCGGATCCCCCAGAAGCGGATCAGCCAGAAGTGGAGCCCGATCAGCGCGACCAGCGCGAGCGGCAGGAGGCTCGTATGGGCGGCGTGGAGCCGGGCGAGGAGGGACGTGCTGCGGGTGAAGTCCGGTGTCAGCCAGCTGCCCAGCCGTCCCACCATCTCGGCCCCGGCCACCGCGTGGGCGAGCGCTTCGCCCCCTTCCTGATCGGCGCGCAGGACCGTCCCGGTGAACGCCAGCGCGAGGAGGAGCGCGAGCATCGCCACGCCGCTCCACCACGTGACCTCCCGCGGCCGGACGTAGCTGCGGCGGCGGAAGACCCAGACGAGGTGCGCCAGCACGGTCGTCAGGACCACGCTCGCCCCCCACCAGTGGAGCGCCCGGATCCAGCCCCCCAGGGGGACGCGCGTGATCAGGTAGACGACGGAGTCGTGCGCCCCGACGGGGGTCGGATCGTAGAACTGGTCCATCGCGA
>DATLFF010000147.1:0-2793 GCA_035524915.1 Gemmatimonadota bacterium
GGCAGGACTGTCACGACCAGTAGCGCACCGGCCAGCAGGGGGACGGTGCGGCGGAAGGGGCTCCTCCGCGGCGGGCTCTCGTTCGACATCGGGACTCCATGAGTGGAAGGGATTCGTGAAGGCGACCAGGAGTGCTGAAATTCCAGCACTATGCTGGAATCCTAGCACATCCGGAGACGCCGTGTCAACCCACGGCAACGCGCTGCCGACGACGGGCATGGATCGTGCTCCTCCAGGTGCCTATCTTGGAGCGGAGGATCGCCATGACGAATCCACCGACCATCGCCGCTGACGAGATCGTCTCGCTGGAGGAGTTCCAGCGGATGCCGGAGGAGGACGAGTACCGGCTCGAGCTGGTGCGGGGGCGGATCGTGCGGGAGCCGCTTCCCGGGGCGCCCCACGGAACGCTCGTAGGGGAGCTTTTCCGGCAGATCCTCCCGCATGTTCCCCGGGGCAGCGGCCGGGTGGTCAACGAAACCGGCTTCCTGTTGAGCGTCGACCCGCCGACGGTTCGTGGCCCCGACCTCGCCTACGTCGCCGCCGGCAGCATCCCCGCCGGGGGCATCCCCGCCGGCTTCTGGCTCATGGCCCCCGACCTCGCGATCGAGGTCGTCTCGCCGTCGAACACGAGCGCAGAGATGCGCGAGAAGGTGCTGGAGTACCTCGCGGCCGGCACCCGTCTCGTCTGGATCGTCGATCCCGCTACCCGCAGTGTCGCCGTCTATCGCTCGCGTCTGGACATCCGTCTGCTCACCGTGGAAGACACGCTGGACGGCGCCGACATCCTGCCCGACCTGCGGATCCCCGTGGCCGATCTCTTCGCGCCGCTCGATTCGTCCGAGGCTTGAATTCGCGGAAGTCGAGGCGGTCGCCCGCCACGGGGAGCCATCCGCACGTCCGTCCCGCCAGCCGCTCTTCAACCGGCCCGGCGCGCCGCCCGGTACCGGCCCGGAGTCGTCCCCGCGAAGCGCCGGAAGGCATGGGTGAAGTGGCTCTGGTCGGCGAAGCCGGCGCGGAGAGAGAGCGCCGGGAGGGGCTCGTCGGTTTCGACCAGCCGGCGCGCTGCCCAATCGAGCCGCAGGTTCCGCAGGTAGGTGCCGATCGGGGCGCGGTAGTAGCGGCGAAAAGCACGCGTCAGGTGGACCCGATGGATCCCCACCGCGTCCGCCACTTCCGCCACGCGGAGCGGCTCGAGGTAGCGGTCGTGCACCAGCTCGCGCGCCTGCCGGAGCCAGCGCGGCGGCCGCCCGTCGATCCGCGACCCGACCCCGGCCGCCACCGCCACGAGCTCGAGCCCGAGCGCCTCGACCGCCACCGCCCCGTCGGCGGCTCCCATCTCCCGCGCCATCGCCCGGGCGAGCCCCGCCATCTCCGCGTGGCCGTAGTGGCTGATCTCGTCGAACACGCCGCGGAACGGGCGGAACCCCTCCCCGGCGGGGTCGGGCTGCACCACCACGATGTGGGCGCCGGCGGTCCCGAACCGCTGGACGTGGGGCTCGCCGGAGGGCTCGTTCAGGACCGTGGCGCCGCGGCACACGAGCGTCCGCTCACCGATCCGCGTCTCCATCGACCCCTCGAGGAACACCGCGAACACCGCCCGCTCGTGGACGTGCCGTCCGATCCGCCCCCCGGGGGCGAACCACGCCTCCTCGACCCGGAAGTCGCCGAAGTCGAGCTCGCGCGAGGCGACGAGCGCATCGCTCACGGGGATCGCCGGAGGAAGAGTAGAGCTCGCATCGTTCCGGGAGAAAACCCCCGTCCCCGGCGATCGGTTGGGGAGGCCGCATCCCTCTTTGCGCGGCAGGGCTCACCTGCACGTTGCCGTCACGGGAACCGGTCGTTCGCCCGCGTTGCCGCGCGCCGCAGGAGCGCGGCCAGCTCGGCGGACATCCGGAGCGGCGACAGTCCCGTCCGCGGGAGCCCGGTGGGGGCCACCGCCGGGAGCCCGTCACGCCCGGGTCAGCGCCGTGGTGACGCCCGGGGGGGTCGACGGACCAGCGGCTCCGCCACTCGCTGGCCAGCCTCCAGCGGCGACCTTCGGCCGTGGCCCGCGCCCCCCAGGCGTCGAAGTCGGCGCGCGTGGGGTCGACCCCGGTCCCGGCGGCGGGCGCCGCGCGGTCGATCCGGTCGTACCGGACCTCCCCGGACTCCGGGTCCAGCGGCCAGACGAGCGGCGGGCGGCCCAGCCAGACCACCTTGCCGCCGGCGTCCAGGTAGCGCCGGATGGGAGAGTTTCTCCCGGAGCCCTGCGGCGCGGCCGCCGCCGGGTCCGGCCAGCGCCGCCGCGGATCCGAGGCCCCCCAAACCGCCCTGCGGGAGCTGCACCCCTGCGTCCCATCAGTTCGGCCAGCGAGGAGGGAGGCCCCGGATCCGTGGCTCGCCGGCCTGGGGCCGGTGTCACGGTGCCGGACTTCCGATGTCCGCCAGCACCTTCCACGTCGAGTCCGGCTGGCGCTTCCACACCGTCAGGTACGTCCCGCGGCTCTGGACCGCCTCGGTCCCGGGCGCGGGTTCGCGCGCGACGATCTCGTAGGGGCCCACGGTGAATCCGAGCCCTCCGTCTCCAGACACCTCCGCCCGCTCGGGCGTCCAGCGGAGCGCCATCGTCGTGTCCGAGAGGAACGGTCCCATCGCCTCCCGGATCTCGGCGGCACCGACGATCTCATCGCCGCCCTGGATCATTGAGCCTCCGGTGTCGAACCACTCCACCCAGCCGTCGATCCCGCGATCGGCGGTCGCGCGGGCGAACGCGCGGTCGGCTCCGATCAGCTCGAGCCGCGCCTCCTCCCGCTC
>DATLFF010000148.1:0-6653 GCA_035524915.1 Gemmatimonadota bacterium
GGTCCCGAACACGACCACCGAGCGGTAGTTCATCGACGAGTGGAAGGTCGAGCGGGCGAGCACCACGCCGTCCAGCAGCGTGACCGTGACGCAGGTAGGCACGCCCGCCGCCAGCGCGCCCATGAGCCGGCTCTTGACCGACCCGTGGAGGAGGATCCGGTCGCCGTCGCGCGCGTAGCCCATGGGGATGACGTACGGCTGGCCATCGACGGCGAACCCCACGTGGGCCACCAGGCCCTCGTCGAGGATCGCGTCCACCACGGCGCGGTCGGCAGTGCCGCGCTCGGCGTGGCGTCGCGGCCGCGCTCGCTCGCTCACAGGGTCTCGATCCACGCCCGCCAGCGCTCGGCGTCGGAGCCGTAGTCGAGCCCGCTGAGGCCCTCGAGCACCCCCATCGCGCGGGCGCGGGTGCTGGGGATCGAGATCGACAGGTGGTCGAGGACCAGCTCGCCGCCGCCCGCCAGGAGCGGGCCCGCCAGGTCACGCGAGACCCGGGTCCGCGCCAACACCTCGAGGACCTGCGGGAAGGCGAACACGCTGGTGCCGTCCAGGAGCGCGCGGAGGTCGTCGGCCGCCGGCGTCCAGTCGACCGGCCGGGCGTGGCGCTGGCCGAGCGCGGTCAGGGAGGCCACCGCCAGGCCGCGGCTCCGGTCGTCGGGGCCGAAGCCGCGCGCCGCGCGGGCCAGCGCGTGCCAGGTCTCGTCCCAGTCGGGGAAGTTGGAGAGCACCGCCGCCGCGATCGAGCGGTTGAACCAGTGGCGGTCGCTGGCGAGGACCTCCATCGCCCGCGCGCGGTCGGCCGGTGTCGCGTGGGCGTCGAGGAAGGCGCGGACGGCCGGGAGGCTGGTCTCGTCCGGCGCGTTCGGCGCGGACGCGGCGCCGAAGACCGCGTAGCCCCAGGCCCAGCGCGCCTCGGGGAAGAGCGCGTACGCCTCCGACCACTCGGGGATCGGGCCCAGCGAGTCCGGCGGCGGCTCGGCGTAGCGGACGCGCGCGGCCTCCTCGGGCTCCACCACGGTCAGAGTCATGTACCCGTCCGGCAGCCCGAACCCCACGAACGTGCCCGCCGCCGCGTCGGCGAAGCCGAGCGCTTCGCGGAGCGCCTGGGCGGCGCCGGTCGTGTGGATGGGCACGTCCGGCCGCGCCGCGGCGAGCGCGTCGCGGACGGCCTCGGGGGTGCGGTGCTCGAGGCCGACGAACTCGACCGGGCCGGCGGGGGTGTCGAGGATCTGGGCGGCGGCGGGCGCGGCGCCGAGCGGCAGTAGTGCGAGGAGGAGGATCGAGCCATGCGACACGAGGGGGACCTTTCGCGCGGAGGTGGTTCCGATTCGCCCGGAGGGCACATGTTCGGCGCGGGTCGATCGACGATGACGAAGCGGAAACTACGCGCGCGACACGCCGCCGTCCTCCTGCTCGCCGCGCCCTTCGCGGCGGCGGCCGGGGTCTCCGCGCAGGTGCACCTGCTGGACTGAAGTCATCACAGCTCGGCCAGTCTATTGGCGTGTGGGTGCCCCGAAGGGATATATTCTACCTCACGAGGTATAAGGTAGAATGCCCCTCAGCATCAAGAATCCGGAAGCCGACGAACTCGCGCGGGAACTGGCCCGCGAGACCGGCGAGTCCATCACGGACGCCGTCATCGGGGCCCTGCGGGAACGCCTGCGAAAAGTCCGCGGCGCCCGGGGTCCCGCTCGGTTGAGCGATGAGCTCCGAGTGATCCGCGAGCGGTGCGCCACCTATCCCGTACTGGATGATCGGCCGGCCGACGAGATCCTCGGATACGGCGAGGCCGGAGTCCCCGACTGACATGATCATCGACTCTTCCGCCGTCCTCGCTATCCTGTTCGGCGAGCCCGAGGCGCCCGCGATCGAGCGGGCGATGGAGATCGACCCCATCCGCCGGATCTCGGCGGGCAATCTGCTGGAGAGCGCGATCGTGGCCGAAGCCCGCTTCGGAGAGGTCGGGGGACGGGAGTTGGATCTGTTCCTGCTCAAAGCGGGCGTCGAGGTCGTGCCGGTGGACGCCCGACAGGTGGAGCTCGCTCGGGCGGCCTATCGCCGCTGGGGCAAGGGGCGTGACCGCGCCGGCCTCAACTTCGGAGACTGCTTCGCCTACGCGCTGGCGGCGGGCACGGGAGAGCCGCTCCTGTTCACCGGGACCGACTTCGGACGGACGGACGTGAGGACGGCCGAGTGGGACTGACGCGAGCGGTCGGCTCCGCTCAGGCCTGCCCCTCCCTCACCACATCGTCCCCCGTCCCCACCACCAGCTCCACCAGCCGGTCCACGTCCTCGTCGCGGGTGCGCTGGTTGACGATTCCCGCGCGCAGGACGAACCGGCCGTTCAGGACCGTCGAGGAGGGCACCGCCTCACCGCTCTCCTGGACCCGCATCAGGATCTCCTCGTTCACGGCGTCCAGCCGCTCGTCGGAGAGGTCCGGCGCCACGTAGCGGAAGCATACGATGTTCAGGGGCACCGGCGCGGCCAGCTCGAGCCGCGGGTGGGCCTCGATCGCCGCGGCCAGGCGAGCCGCCTCCGCCACGTTCCGCTCCACCGACGCGGCGATGCCGTCCGCCCCGTGGACCTTGAGCGCCATCCACACCTTGAGCGCGCGGAAGCGGCGCGAGAGCTGGACGCCCAGCTCGGAGTAGGTGGCCCCACCGACCGCCACCCCGCGAGGCCGCGCGGCCAGGTACTCGGGCGCGAGCTCGAAGGCCCCCCGGTGGACCACGGGGTCCCGCACCAGCGCGCAGCCGACGTCGTAGGGGAGCGAGCCCCACTTGTGGAGGTCGAAGGCGATCGAGTCGGCCCGCTCCATCCCCGCCACGCGGTCGGCCAGCGCGGGCGACCACGCGGCGAGCGCGCCGAAGGCGCCGTCCACGTGGAGCCAGAGGTCCTCGGCCGCGCAGAAGTCGGCCAGCGCGGGGAAGTCGTCGGTCGCCCCGATGTTGACCGTGCCCGCGTTCCCCACCACGCAGAAAGGCCGGCGCCCGGCCGCGCGGTCCGCTTCTACCGCCGCCGCCAGGGCCGCCAGGTCGATCCGGTACTGCCCGTCGACCGCGATCCGGCGGTAGGCGTCGTCGCCGAGGCCCAGGAGCCGTGCGGCCTTCTGGACCGAGGAGTGGGTCTCGCGCGAGGCGTACAGCACCAGCGGCGGGCCGCCGTCCTGGAGGCCCTTCGTTCGGATGTCCGGCCCGGCCTTGGCCAGCCGCGCCACCGTGAGCCCCACCAGGTTCGCCATCGAGCCGCCCGAGACCAGGATCCCGCTCGACTCCGGCGGCATCCCCATCAGCTCCGCCATCCACCCGATCACCTGCCGCTCCACGTAGGTGGCCGACTGGTCGAAGCCGCCGGTGTGCGGATTCATGCCCGAGGCCAGCATGTCGGCCATCATCCCGAGCGGCGAGCCGGCGCCGCGCACCCAGCCCCAGAAGCGCGGGTGGACGTTGCCGGTCGGGTACGGAAGGATGTAGTCGCGGAACTCGCGGTAGACGTCCTCGACGTCGGTCCCCGCGCGCGGTACGGGCCCGGTGAAGCGGGCCTGCACCTCGGCCGGCACGGGCCGCCACACGGGGCGCTCCTCGACCGTCTCCAGCCAGTCCACCATGTCGTCGACCATGCGGTGGGCGAGCGCGCGGAAGGCGTCCCAGTCGGCGGGGTCGAGCGTGCCGGAGGGTCGGTCGCTCACAGGAGCTCGATCGCCGCGACGTGCCCCGGAGCCGCCGCCAGCCGGACATCCCGGGTGACGAGGGGCACGTCCAGGATCTCCGCCAGGGCCACGTAGCTGGCGTCGTACGCCGTGAGGTTCCGTCGGAGCTCCCACATCCGCGGGATCAGCGCCCGATGCGGGTAGCGCCGAAGCGGCAACTCGTCCAGCCGGCCGAGCGCCGAGCGGGCCTGATCGGGCTGGATCTCTCCCCGGCGCTCCCACCGGCGGACCACCTGGGTGACCTCGACGTCGACCAGGTGGGGGGCGTGCCACGAACGGTCCGGCAGGATCCGGTCCCAGAGGATCTCCGAGCCGGCGGTCCGAAGTACGAGCTCGACGACGACCGACGCGTCGACGACGATCAACGCGCGTCGCGCTCCGCCCGGACGGCTTCGGCTGCGGTCTCGGAGGGCTGGACCGGCGGCAGCGCCTCCAGGCGCCGGCGCATCTCCTCGGGAGTCGGGATCTCGGCCACGCGACGGATCTCGTCCAGCAGGTAGTCGGACAGCGACTTCCCTTCCAGAGCCGCCCGGGCCTTCAGGGTCCGATGGATCTGATTCGGCACGTTCCGGATCTGGATCATCTTGCTCATGTGCCGAACATACTTTCATGTGCGGGAGATGTCACGCCAGGATCTCCACCGGATCGCCGAGTCGGATCCGGCCCGGGGCCGCGTGGACCACGTTCTGCCCGAACATGACCTCGCTCCCCTCCCGGCGGAACGTGGCGAGGGTCCGGAGCGGCTCCTTCCCGCGCTCGCCCGTCGCCTGGTCCACGGTGGTCGTCGCGCAGCGGGCGCAGGGTCCGGCCACGTCGAACTCGACCTCGCCCGCGCGGACCCGGCGCCAGCCGTCCTCGGCGAAGGGCCCGGCGCCCCGGACCACCAGGTTCGGCCGGAAGCGGTTCATCTCGAGCGGCTCCTCCAGCCGCCCGTTCAGGTCCTCCAGCGACTCCTCCGAGATCAGGAGCCCCGGATACGCGTCGGCGAAGCCGATCCGCGCGCCGCGGCCGCCGGGGTCGCGCTTGGCGGGCCGGACGGCCGCGGGCGGGAAGCCGAAGATCCGCGCCGGGAGCCCCAGGAAGTCCGAGATCCACCGGTCGGAGTCCTCGCCGGCGGGCACCGCGCCCACGTCGTCCCGCCAGACCCGGACCGGCTCGGTCGGGCCCGCGGGAGGGACCAGCGGCAGCTCGAGGGCGGCCCCGTCCGCCGAGAGCCGCAGGCGGTCCCCCTCGATCGCCGTCCGGACGAGCGCCAGCCGCGGCAGCACTCGCTGGGTCAGGAAATGGCCCTCGGCGTCCGTCGTCATCCAGCGCCGGTCATGGGGGAAGCCGAGGGCGTCGAGGTCGACCTGGTCGACCGCGATCCCGCTCATCGACTTGACGGGGTAGACGAAGAGACCCGCGACGGTGGCGCTCACCCCACCCACACCGTCTTCACGTTCACGAACTCGCGGATCCCGTACCTCGAGAGCTCCCGGCCGTAGCCGCTCTCCTTGACGCCGCCGAAGGGGAGCCGCGGATCGGAGCGGACCAGATCGTTGACGAAGCAGTTGCCGGCGTCCAGCCGCTCGGCGGCGATCCGCCGGCCGCGCTCGACGTCGCGCGTGAACACGGCGGCGCCCAGACCGTAGCGCGAGTCGTTCGCCACCCGGATCGCGGCCTCCTCGTCGGGGACGGAGATCACCGCCGCCACGGGGCCGAACGTCTCCTCGTCGTAGGCGGGCATGCCGGCGGTCACGCCGGTCAGGACGGTGGGCGGATACCACCAGCCCGGACGGTCCGGGATCTCGCCGCCGAGCGCCGCCTCGGCGCCCAGCGCCACGCTCCGCTCGACCTGGTGGTGGAGAGCGTCCCGCAGGTCCTCGCGGGCCTGGGGGCCGAGATCGGTGTCGGCCTCGGCGGGGTCGCCCATCTTCGCCGCCCGCATCCGCTCGACCAGCCGCGCCTCGAACCCGGAGCGGACCGATTCCACCACGACGAACCGCTTCGCCGCGATGCACGACTGTCCGCCGTTGAGGAGCCGGGACTTCGCGCAGGCGGCCGCCGCCGCGTCCAGGTCGGCGTCCTCGAGGATCACGTAGGGGTCGCTGCCACCGAGCTCCAGCACCGTCTTCTTGATCCGCCGGCCGGCCTTCTCGGCGGTCGCCGCTCCGGCCCGCGTGCTGCCGGTCAAGGTGACCGCGCGGATCCGGTCGTCTTCGATGATCGTCCGCGAGACGTCGTCCGTCCGGTCCGACGACACGAGGATCGACCGGAAGAGCCCCTCCGGGAGCCCCGCCTCCGACCAGATCCGCTCGATCGCGAGCGCGCAGCCGGGGACGTTCGAGGAGTGCTTGAGGATCGCCCCGTTGCCGGCGGCCAGGGCCGGCGCGGCGAAGCGGAAGACCTGCCAGAACGGGAAGTTCCACGGCATGATCGCGTACACCACCCCGAGCGGCCGGAAAGCGACGAAGCTCTCGGCGGCGTCGGTGTCGGCGGGCTCGTCGGCCAGGAAGTCCGCGGCGTGCTCCGCATAGTACTCGCACACCCAGGCGCACTTCTCGGCCTCGGCGCGGCCGTCCTTGACCGGCTTCCCCATCTCCGCCGCCATGAGGGCACCCCACTCGCCGGCGCGCTCCCGCAGGATCCTCGCCGCGGCGCGGAGCGGCGCCACGCGCTCGGCGACCGGCACGTCCCGCCAGTCGCGGAACGACCGCTCGGCCGCCTCGAGGACGGTCTTCTTGATTTCCTCGCCGGCCTTGCTGCCGACGGCGCGGCCGGCGCGCGTGCTGCCGGTCAGTGTGACAGCGCGCACGAGCGAAAGTTCGATGACGGCGGCGACGGCCTCGTTGCCGATGAACAGCGTGCGGAACAGGTGCTCGGGGAAGCCCGCGTCGCGGAAGATCTGCTCGATGGCGCGGCCGCAGCCGGGCACGTTGGACGCATGCTTGAGCAGCCCCGCGT
>DATLFF010000149.1:0-3686 GCA_035524915.1 Gemmatimonadota bacterium
GCTCGTCCGCGAGCGCCCGGAAGGCGTCGCGGAGCTCCTCGTAGACCTCGAAGGTGAGCGCGTTCAGCCGCTCGGGACGGTCGAGCGTGATCGTGACGACGTCGCAGTCGTCCTTCTCCATGCGGAACGTGGTGGGCTGGATCATGCCTCCTCCGCGGGGATCGCCGCGGTCGCCTCGATCTCGACCATCGCCTTCGGGTCGACGAGGCGCTTCACCTCGACCAGCGCCATGGCCGGGAAGTGCCGGCCCATCCGCTCGCGGTACGCCTCGCCGAGGGGCTTCAGGTTGCTCTCGTAGGCCTCCAGGTCGGTGGTGTAGATCGTCAGCCGGCCGACATCCGTCGGGGAGCCGCCGGCCTCGCGCACGACGGTCAGGACATTGTCGAGCGCGCCGGCGAACTGCTGGACGAACCCCGGGCGGTCGGGGGCCGTCATGCCGGCGACGAAGAGGATGCGAGCCCCCGGCGGGGAGAGCATTCCGTGGCTCCAGCCGCGCGGGCGTCCCAGGTCGTCGGGGTTGACCATGTTCAGAGTCAAAGGGCGGACCCTCCGTCGATTGCGATCGCCTGTCCGTTCACGCCGCGGGAGTCGGGCTCGCAGAGCCAGAGGATCGCGCGGGCCACCTCCGCGGGTTCGATCAATCGCTCCTGCTGCGAGGTGGCGAGGACCATCTGGACGACCTCCTCCTCGGGACGGCCCGTCTTCTCCACGACCCGGGCGATCGACTCCCGCGTCATCTCCGTGTCCACGAAGCCGGGGCAGACGGCGTTGACGGTGACGCCGGCGGCCGCGGCCTCGGCGGCGGCCGAGCGGGTGAGCCCGATCAGCGCGTGCTTGGACGCCGAGTAGGCGGAGATGTAGCGGGCGCCGTGCAGGCCCGCCACCGACGCCACGTGGACGACGCGGCCCCGGCCCCGCTCCATCATGCCCGGGAGGAAGGCCCGCGTCGAGAGGAAAGCGCCGCGGGCGTTGACGGCGAAGATCCGGTCCCAGTCGGCGACGTCGGTCTTCGCGATGGGGGCGGAGAAGGCCACGCCCGCGCTCGTCACGAGGACGTCGACGGAGGGGAGCCGCCCGGCGGCGGTCTCGGCGAGGGCGGCGACCGAGGCCTCGTCGGTGACGTCGCAGACGGCGGCGTGGGCGTCGTGGCCGGCGTCGCGGAGCGCGGCGGCCGTGGCCTCGACCTCGGCTTCGGTGCGGGCGGCGACCAGGACGGCGGCGCCGGCCTCGGCGAGCGCGCCGGCGGTGGCGGCGCCGATCCCCCGGCCGCCGCCGGTCACGACGGCGCCCCAACCGGCGAGGAATCCGCTCACGAAGCGATCCCCGCCTGGGCCACGGCGTCGGCCAGGATCCCTCCGAGCGCGGCCACGGTCTCGCGGCCCTCGCGGGCGCTCGCTTCCGCCGGCGCGCCGCAGTAGGCGTGCTCCATCCCGGCCGCCTCGAACGAGCCCCGGCCGGCGCGGATCGCCTCCGAGAGCGAGACGTCGACCTCGGGGAGCGCGAGCCGCGCCGCCTCGTCCACCAGCTCCGGCCGCTCGGCCAGGACCACCGAGCCCTCGAAGCGGCCCGCGTGGCAGGCCCCGCTCCGGAACTCGTCGGTCAGCCGGCTTCCCCAGGGCCTCCGTGTCAGGTCTGGGAAGACGACCGGGAGGAGCCCCTCCGCGCCCGCGGCCTCGACCGCCGCGTGCAGCGCGGCGAGGTGGTCCGGATCGAGGTGCGCGTTGGCGAGGGCGAGCGCGGCGAAGCCCTGGCGGGCGAGCGAGCGCGCCACGTCCAGGACGAGCGCGGTCACCGTCGCGGGCGCGATCGAGATCGTCCCGGCGAAGGACTCGGCGAAGCCGGCGGTCGTGTAGGCGAGAGAGGGCAGGACCAGGGAGGCGACGCCCCGGGCCGCCAGCCTCCTGGCTCCCTCACGGGCCATCGCCTCGGCGATCACCACGTCCGTCGAGAGCGGCAGGTGGGGCCCGTGGGCTTCGACCGCGCCGACCGGCAGGATCGCCACCGTGCGGCCCCGGTCGAGATCCCGGACGGTCTCCCACGACATCTCCGAGAGTTGACTCGCTTTTCCACCCACCGATATCATCCGCCTCCATGCCTTTCGAGCCGCCCGTCACGTTCAACATCGCCGACTGGTTCCTGGACGCCCGCGTCCGCGAGGGGCGCGGGGACCGGGTCGCGATCCGCACGGACGATCGGGACTGGACCTACGCGGAGGTGCGCTCGCTCGCGAACCGGTACGGGTGCCTGCTCAAGAAGGCGGGGGTCGAGCCGGAGCAGCGGGTGGTCGTCGCGCTCCCCGACGGGCCCGAGTTCGCCGCCGCGCTCTTCGGCGCGCTCAAGATTGGCGCGGTGGGGGTCATGGTCAACCCGGCCCAGCCGCCGGAGTCGATCGAGTACTTCCTCGGCTACACCCGCGCGGCGGCGGTCTTCACGGGCGCCGAACACGCCGAGGTTTTCCGGGAGAAGGCGCCCGCGTCGCCGATCCTGAAGCGGATCTTCGTCCTCGGGGAGGACGATCTCGAGGCCGGGTCCGACGAGCTCGAGACGTTCCCGACCCACCGGGACGACGCCGCGATATGGCTGTTCTCGGGCGGAACCACCGGGAAGCCCAAGGCCGCCGTCCAGAGCCACACCTCCTACGCCAACTCCACCGTCTGCTACGCCCACGGCGTGCTCGGGATCGGAGAGCGCGACGTCACGATCTCGATCCCCAAGCTCTACTTCGGCTATGCGATGGGATCGAACCTCTTCTTCCCGTTCTCGGTCGGCGGCTCGGCGGTCCTCTTTCCGGAGAACGTCACGGCGGACGTCCTGTTCGAGAAGATCGAGCGGCACCGACCGACGATCCTGGTGAACGTCCCCAAGATGGTCCACATGATGGTGGAGCACGCCGACGCCGCCTCGCGGGACCTCTCCTCGCTCCGACTTGCCACGTCGGCGGGGGAGGCGCTCCCGGTGGAGCTCCACCGGCGGTGGGACGAGGCGTTCGGGGTCGAGCTCCTGGACGGGCTCGGGACCGCCGAGATGTGGCACATCTTCCTCTCCAACCGGCCGGGCCGCGTCCGGCCGGGGACGATCGGCGAGGTGGTGCCGGGCTTCGAGGTCGAGGTGCGGGACGAGTCCGGCGCCGCCGTCCTCGACGGCGAGGTGGGGACGCTTTGGGTCAGGGGGAACTCCCGCGCGATCGGCTACTGGCAGCGGATGGAGCGGACGAAGCAGGCGTTCGTCTGCGAGTGGTATGTCTCGGGCGACATGGTCTCGCGGGACGCCGGCGGCTACTTCACCTACCGCGGCCGCGCCGACGACATGCTGAAAGTGGGCGGCAAGTGGCTCTCGCCGGGCGAGGTGGAGTCGTGCCTGCTGGAGCACCCGGCGGTCGCCGAGGCGGCGGTGGTCGGCGTGACGAACGAGGCCGGGCTGACAGTGCCGCGGGCGTGCGTGGTGCGACGGGACGGCCTGGCGGAGGACGAGACCCTGGCCGAGGGCCTGCGCGCGTGGGTCCGCGAGCGGCTGGAGCCTTACAAGTATCCGCGCGAGGTCGTGTTCATGGAGGCGCTGCCGCGGACGCACCTGGGGAAGGTGGACCGGGGGGCGCTCAGGACGGTCAAAGGAGGAGGAGCATGATCGTGAAGAACGTGGCGTTCGCCCTGATCCTGGCCGCGACGGTCGCGGTGGAGGTCCACGCC
>DATLFF010000150.1:0-19054 GCA_035524915.1 Gemmatimonadota bacterium
CCTTGGCCTCCGCCTCGGCCGCGCGCAGTCGCTCGGCGTAGCGGGGATGGTCGGGGTCGGGGCGGAAGAAGGCGTAGCCCAGGCGTATCATCACCTGGTTCACCATCCTGCCGTTCGTGAAGACGTAGGCCCGGAGCCGCCCCTCGGAATCCGTCCGCTCGCCGTCGAACTCGAGGCGGACGCGCGCGTCCACCGGCAGAAGCGTGGCCAGCGCCCGGCGCGACGCGTCACCGAAGCGGCCTCCCTCGGGGGCGTCGATTCCGAGGAGCCGGACGGTTCTCCCGTTGCGGCAATTGAAGTTGTCTCCGTCCAGCACGTAGGCGACCACGCACTCCGCGTCCTGAGCCCGCCCGGTCGCGGGCAGGACGAGGACGAGGGCCGCGGCCAGGAGCGTCCAGCGGATCGGGTTCGGCTTCATCGCTTCAGCGATCCTTCCGTGTAAAACGGGGTTTTTACGATCTCGGCCTCGTGGACCGTCCCCCGGATATCGACGCCGAGAGGAGTCCCGGGGCGCGACCGCTCCCTCGGAGCGTAGAACGTCCCGATTCCGTACCCCAGGGTCGGGCTGGACGTTCCGCTCCGCACGTCGGCCACCTTCTCCCCCTCCTGGAGCACGCCGTAGCCGGGCCGCGGGATCCCCCGGCCGGCCATCCGGAAACCGACCAGCGTGCGGGACGGGCCGTCCTCCTTGATGCGCCTCAGAGCGTCGCCCCCCGTGAAATCGCCCTTGTCGAGCTTCACGATCCAGCCGAGCCCCGCCTCGTAGGGGTTCGTCGATTCGTCGATGTCGCTGCCGTAGAGGGCGTACTTCATTTCGAGTCGGAGCGTGTCGCGCGCGCCCAGCCCGCAGGGCCGGATCCCCAACGCTTCCCCGGCGGTCATGAGCGCCTCCCAGAGGGGCTCGGCGTCGTCGGCGGCCGCGTAGAGCTCGAAGCCGTCCTCGCCGGTGTAGCCGGTCCGGCTGATCACGGCCCGGAGCCCCGCGATCCGGCCGTCCCGCTTCCAGTAGAAGGGAATGTCCTCCACCTCCACGTCGGCCAGCGACGCCACCACCTCCAGCGCGCGCGGCCCCTGCACCGCCAGGAGCGCCGTCGCCTCGGAGCGGTCTTCCAGCTCCACTCCGTCGCCCGGCAGGCGCGTCCGTACGTGCTCCCGGTCCTTCTCCACGTTGGAAGCGTTCACCACGATCATGTACTCGTCGCCGGCCGTTCGGTAGACCACGCAGTCGTCCAGGATCCCGCCGTCCTCGAGGCACATCGCCGAGTACTGGGCCTGGTCCACCGCCAGGGCCGAGGCGTCGTTCGTCGTGACCCTTTGGACCGCCTCGATCGCCCGCGGCCCCGTGAGGACCAGCTCTCCCATGTGGCTCACGTCGAACACGCCCACCCGCTCGCGGACGGCGCGGTGCTCCTCCAGGATCGAATCGTACGAGACCGGCATGCGGTAGCCGGCGAACGGAACCAGCCGCGCGCCGAGACGCTCGTGGACGGCGTCGAGCGGGGTCCGCTTCAGGTCGCCCACCACCTCCGTCACAGGATGTACTTCCTCAGATCCTGGTCCTGCAGCACGTCGCGCAGCCGCTCCTCCACCATGTCGGCGTCGATCACGATCTCGCCGGTCTCGCGCTCGGGAACGTCGAACAGGATGTCGTCGAGGAGCCGCGTCATGACGGTGTGCAGGCGACGCGCGCCGATGTTCTCCATCACGTCGTTCACCTCGGCCGCGATCCGCGCGATCGCCCGGATCGAGTCGTCGGTGAAGATCAGCTGCGCCCCTTCGGTCTCGAGCATCGCCCGATACTGCAAGGTCAGCGCGTTCCGCGGCTCGACCAGGATCCGCTCGAAATCGGCCGCGGTGAGGCTCTGCAGCTCCACCCGGATCGGGAAGCGCCCCTGGAGCTCAGGGATCAGATCCGAGGGCTTCGACACGTGGAACGCCCCCGCGGCGACGAACAGGACGTGATCCGTCCGCAGCAGCCCGTACTTGGTCTGGACGTTCGAGCCCTCCACGATAGGTAACAAATCTCTTTGTACACCCTCCCGCGACACGTCCGGTCCCCCGGTCGCCTTCTCCCCCGCGATCTTGTCGATCTCGTCGAGGAAGACGATGCCCGAGTTCTCGGTGCGGTAGATCGCCTCCTCCACCACCTGGTCCATGTCGATCAGCTTGGCGAGCTCCTCCTGGAGGAGGATCCGCCGGGCCTCGGACACGCTGACGGTCCGCCGCTTCTTCTTCTTCGGCAGCATGTCCTCGAGCATGTCCGAGACATTGATGTCCATGTCCTCGAACCCCATCGGGGTCAGGACCTCGACGAACGGCATGCGCGAGGACGAGGTCTCCACCTCGACCTTCCGCTCCTCGAGCTTCCCCTCCGACAGGAGCTTCCGCAGCTTCTCGCGAGAGCGCTCGCGCTGGGCCTCGGGGCCCTCGGGCTCGCCGGCCCCGAGCTCCGCGGCGGCCTCCTCGGCGGCGACCCCGCCGGCATCCACAACGTAGCGGCGGCCCGCCCTCGGCTCGCCCGGCTCGGGCGCCTTGCGGAGCGGCGGCAGGAGCATGTCCAGCAGGCGGTTCTCCACGTTCTGCTCGGCCTGGTCGTAGACGTCGTCCTCCCACTCCTGCCGCACCATGCTCACCGCGATCTCCATCAGGTCGCGGATCATCGACTCCACGTCCCGGCCCACGTACCCCACTTCGGTGAACTTCGACGCCTCCACCTTCACGAACGGGGCGTCGGCGAGGCGCGCCAGCCGGCGGCTGATCTCGGTCTTCCCGACTCCGGTGGGACCGATCATGATGATGTTGTTGGGGAGAATTTCGTCGCGCAGCTCCTCCTCCACCCGCAGGCGGCGCCAGCGGTTCCGCAGCGCGATCGCCACGGCCCGCTTGGCCTCCTTCTGGCCGATGATGTACTTGTCCAGCTCGGCCACGATCTGCCGCGGAGTCAGCGTGGCGGAAAGGTCGTCCTCGAAGTCGTCCTGAGGGAGCGGCGCCGGGGCCGGCGTGTCTGGCTGGATGGTGGTATCGGGATTCATGCTTCGGTCAGCTCCAGAATCGTCAAATTGGTGTTCGAGAATACGCAGATCTCGCCCGCGATGCCGAGGCCCCGCTCGACGATCGCGCGCGCCCCCAGGTCGGTCTCGGCCACCAGCGCCCGCGCCGCGGCCAGGGCGAAGGGGCCGCCCGAGCCGATCGCCAGGATGCCGTCGTCGGGCTCGATCACGTCACCGGTGCCGGAGATCAGCAGGCTGTGGGAGGCGTCGCAGACCGCGAGCAGGGCCTCCAGCCGGCGCAGGACCTTATCCGAGCGCCAGTCCTTGGCCAACTCGATCGCCGCCCGCGGCAGGTTGGTGGGCCAGCGCTCGAGCTTCTCCTCGAACTTCTCGAACAGCGTGAGGCCGTCGGCGGCCGCGCCGGCGAAGCCCGACAGGATCCGGCCCTCCTTCATCCGGCGCACCTTCGAGGCGCGGCTCTTCATTACCGTGTCGCCGAACGTGATCTGGCCGTCCCCCCCGAGCGCGACACCGCTGTCGCGCCGGACGGAGAGAATGGTGGTGCTGTGGAAGACGGAGCTCCCCTCACGGTGGAGCGCGTGACGTCCGCTATTGGTCATTCCCCATACCCCTTCTTCGAGGGTCGCTCAAGATGGCGAATGGCAAGGCGCGCGACGAGTGCCTCCCGAGGCGTGGCAGAGCCACGTCGCAGGGAGGCCGAGGAGCGCAACGCCGCCATTCGTCATCTTCAGCGACCCTCATGCTCGAGGGTGGGCCAGGTCGTAGGCGGCTTTTAGCCGCTCGCGCGAAAGGTGCGTGTAGAGCTGGGTCGTGGACAGGGACTCGTGGCCCAGGAGCTCCTTGACCGCCAGGATGTCGGCTCCACGGTCGAGCAGGTGGGTGGCGTACGAGTGGCGGAGCGTGTGGGGCGAGACGCCCTCCCGCTCGGCCACGCGGCGGAGCGCCCGCTTCACCACGCGCTGGATCTGACGCACCGACAGCGGACGCCCGTCGCGCGCCACGAACACGCGGGTCCCGCCGGACGGATGCGCCTCCCGCCAGGATCGCAGGGCGGCCAGCCCGGCGCGGGTCAGCGGCACGCGCCGCTCCTTGTTCCCCTTCCCGATCACGCGGACCGTCCCGGCGGCCTCGTCCACGTCCGACCAGCCGAGGCCCGCGATCTCCGCCACCCGGAGTCCCGCCCCGTAGCCGACCTCGAGCAGCGCCGCCTCGCGGCGGGCGTAGAACCCCTCCCCCTCTGCCGCGCGATCGATCGCGCGCGCCAGCTCGTCGGCCCGCAGTACCTCCGGCAACCGTCTCGAAGCGCGCGGCAGGCGCACCCCGCGCGCGGGATCCCGCACGGCCCATCCCTCCCGGCAGGCGTGCCGGAAGAAGCCGCGGAGCGCGGAGAGACCCCGCGCGATCGAGCGGCGGTCGAGACCCCGGCGGGCGCCGTAGCCCAGGAACGCGCGCACGTCGTCGGGGCCGACCGAGTCCGGGTCGGGATCCGCCGTCCCGAGATGTCCGGCGCAGAAGACCGCCCAGTCGGCCAGGTCCCGCCGGTAGGCTTCGATCGTGTGGGGGCTCGCTCGACGGGCCGAGGCCAGGTATTCCAGCCAGTCGGCCACGCGCGGCGTTGTCGCGGCGACGCGGGCGCTCACGCGGCCACCGGCGCGGGCAGCGCGCTGACCCGCCACGCCTCGAGCGCTTCGAGCGCCCGCGCGCTCTGGATCGCCCGCCGGGCGCGCTTCCCGCCGCGGATCCGCGCCGGGGGCACCAGCCCGAAGTTCGCGTTCATGGGCTGAAACGAGCCCGGATCGGCCTCCCGCAGGTAGCGGTAGAGCCCGCCGATCATGCTCTCGGGAGGCGGCAGCGCCGGTTCCTCCCCCGACAGGACCCGGGCCAGGTTCCACGCCGCCATGAGCCCGGACATGATCGACTCCACGTACCCCTCCACTCCGGTCAGCTGGCCGGCGAAGAAGAGCACCGGCCACCCGTCTCGGGGGCGGCCCCAGGGGTCCAGCGCCACCGGATGGGAGAGGAACGTGTTCCGGTGCACCTGGCCCATCCTGAGGTACTCGGCCCCCGCCAGGGCAGGGACGATCCCGAACACCCGCTTCTGGTCGCCGTAGCGCAGGCGAGTCTGGCAGCCGACCAGGTTGTACATCGTCCCCTCGGCGTTCTCCTTCCGCAGCTGCAGCACCGCGTGCGCTTCGCGGCCGGTGCGCGGATCCGGCAGGCCGACCGGCTTCATCGGGCCGAAGCGGAGGGTCTCGCGGCCCCGGCGGGCCATCTCCTCGATCGGGAGGCAGCCCTCGAAGAACATCACTTTCCGCTCGAAGTCCTGAAGCGGATACAGCTCGGCCGTGAGGAGGCCGTCGATGAACGACTCGTACGTCGGCGCGTCCAGCGGGCAGTTCAGATAGTCGTCGCCGCCCTTGCCGTAGCGGGAGGCCGCCCAGTGCCCGCCCTCGGCGAGGGAGTCCCGCGCCACGATCGGGCTGATCGCGTCGAAAAAGGCCAGGTGGTCCTCGCCCAGGACTTCACCGATCCGCGCGGATAGGGCGTCGGAGGTCAAGGGCCCGGTGGCCACGATCGTCGGCACATCCGGATCGAGCGTCGTTCGCTCCTCGCGGACGACCTCGATCTGGGGCTCGGCGCCGACCGCCTCGGTGACGAGCGCGGCGAAGCGCTCCCGGTCCACGCCCAGCGCCGAGCCGGCCGGGATCCGCGCCTCGCGGGCGATCTCGAGCAGTCGGCAGCCGAGCCGATCCAGCTCGGCCTTCAACAGTCCGTGCGCGTTCTCCGGATCCGTGGTCTTGAACGAGTTGGAGCAGACGAGCTCCCCGAGGAGGTCCGTCCGATGAGCCGGGGTCGGCGTTGCGGGGCGCATCTCCCACAGCCGGGACGGGACACCGAGCCGGGCCAGCTGCAGCGCGGCCTCGCTCCCCGCCAGGCCGCCCCCGATGATCTCGACGCGCATCACGACTTCTTCCTCTTCTTCTTCTTCGCGGTTCCGCCCTTGGCCACCCTCTCCGCCAGCAGCTCGACGGCCGACTCGAAGGTGACGCCCTCGAGCGCGGCTCCCTTCGGGAGGCTGGCGTTCGTTTCCCCGTCGGTCACGTAGGGGCCGTAGCGTCCCGACCGCAGCTCGATCGGAGCTCCCGTCACCGGCGAGGGGTCGAACGTCTGGATCGGCTCCGATCGGGCGCCCCGGCGGGAGCCGCCCCGCTTGGGCTCGGCGAGCAGCTCCAGCGCTTGCTCCAGCTCGACCTCGAGCGGGGAAAGATCCGCGGGAAGACTGCGGGTCTCCTCCCCGCACTTCACGTACGGGCCGTACCGGCCGGTGTGCGCCTCGACCGTCTCGCCGGTGGCCGGGTCGACCCCCAGATCCCGCGGCAGGGACAGCAACCCCAGCGCCGTCCCGAGGTCGACCGACTCGGGCTCCATACCCTTGAGCAGCGACGCTCGCTTCGGCTTCTCTCCGTCGGCCCCCTCCCCGAGCTGAACGTAGGGGCCGTAGCGCCCCGACTTCAGGTAGACGGGCTCGCCCGACTCCGGATCCTCGCCTAGCGGCTCTTCGGCGCGGGCGCCCTGCTCGAGCAGCTCCAGCGCCTTCTCGAGGGTCACCTCGTCTGGGGGCAGATCCTCCGGCAGCGAGACCCGCCGGCCCTCCCCCTGCTGGAGGTAGGGCCCGTAGCGCCCGACCCGGACCACGACGACCTCCGCCCCCTCGGGCGCGCCGATCTCGATCGTGCACACGGCCCGCGCGTCCACCTCCTCGGCCTTGTTCTCCAGCAGCTCCTTCAGCCCGGTCTTCCCGTTCCCGAAGTAGAACCGGCGCAGGTACTCCACGTGCTCGAGCTCCCCCCGGCTGATCGAGTCGAGCTCGTCCTCCATCCCGGCGGTGAACTCGTAGTCGACCAGCTCGGGCAGGTGCCGCTCCAGCAGGCGGACCACCGAGATCGCCACCCAGGTGGGAACGAGAGCGTTCCCCTTCCGGAAGACGTACTCCCGCTCCTGGATCGTCTCCAGGATGGAGGCGTACGTGCTCGGACGGCCGATCCCGAGCTGCTCCAGCGCCCGCACGAGCGAGGCCTCGGTGTAGCGGGGAGGCGGCTGGGTGGTGTGGCCCTTGACCTGGAGGTCCAGCGCTACCAGCGGCTCGCCCTCCCGAACGGGCGGCAGCAGCGCCTCCTGGTCCGCCAGCTCGGCTTCGGGATCGTCGCTCCCTTCGACGTAGGCCCGGAGGTAGCCGGGAAAGTCGATCGTCTTCCCACGGGCCTCGAACGCCGCGCCGCCGCCCTCGATGGTGACCATCATCCGCCGGCCCCGGGCGTCGGCCATCTGGCTCGCCACCGTCCGCTTCCAGATGAGCTCGAACAGGCGGTACTGATCGTGGTCGAGTTGGCCCCGCAATGTCTCCGGGACCTCGAACGGATGGCCCGCCGGTCGGATCGCTTCGTGGGCCTCCTGCGCGTTCTTCACCTTGGACGGATAGGCCCGCGGCTCGCGGGGGAGATATTCCTCGCCGTACTCGGCCCGCACCAGGTCGCGCGCCGCCTCGATGGCGACCCGGGCCAGGTTGGTGGAATCGGTGCGCATGTATGTGATGTGACCGTTCTCGTACAGGCTCTGGGCCACCCGCATGGTGCGCCGGGCCGAGAACCCCAGCTTGCGGTTCGCCTCCTGCTGGAGCGTGCTGGTCGTGAACGGCGGGGCCGGCCGCGACGCGTACGGCTTCTCCTCCACCGCCGTGACGCTGAAATCGGCTTCCCTCAGCCGCTCGGCCAGACGGGCCGCGCCTTCCTCGTCCAGCAGGAGGAGGCCTTCTCCACGGTGCTGCCCGGTGGCCGAGTCGAAATCCCGGCCGGACGGCACGCGCAGACCGTCCGCCGACACCAGTCCGGCCTCGAAGGAGGACTTCTCCGCGGCCGCGAAGACACCCAGGAGGTCGTGCCAGCTCGACGCGACGAACCGCCGGCGCTCCCGCTCGCGCTCGACCACCAGCCGCACGGCCACGCTCTGGACCCTCCCGGCGGACAGCTTGGGCCCGATCTTCCGCCACAACAGAGGAGAAACCTCGTAGCCGAACAGCCGGTCGAGGATGCGACGCGCCTCCTGCGCCCGGACGAGGCCCTCGTCGATCCCGCGGGGGCTCTCGAGCGCCTGCTCGAGCGCTTCGTCGGTGATCTCGTGGAACACCAGCCGCCGGACCGGGACCTTCGGCTTCAGCAGCTCGCACAGGTGCCAGCTGATCGCCTCCCCCTCGCGGTCTTCGTCGGTAGCCAGCCAGAGCACCTCGGCGTCCTCGAGCAGGCGCTTCAACTTCGTGATCTGCTTGGACTTGCCGGGCACCGTGACGTAGATCGGCTCGAACCCGGACTCGACGTTCACGCCGAGCCGCGCCCACGGCTCGTCCTTGAAGCGGGCCGGCACCTCCTTGGCCCCCCGGGGCAGGTCCCGGACGTGACCGATGGAGGCCTCGACCACGAACTCGGGCCCCAGAAACCGCTCGATCGTGCGGGCCTTGGCCGGGCTCTCGACGATCACCAGGTTCGGGCGGCCTTTGCCGCCGCCATCCCCGGCCTTCCGGGCGGTCTTCCTCTTCGGGCTGGACTTCTTCTTGGTCACCATGGGATACTCAATATACGCCGGGGGGTGGCGACCGCCTTTCGACGGCCGGCCGCGGCCGCGCCGGGAGCCAGAGGCCCACAAGCACGGCGGGGCGCCCCTTCAGGGACGCCCCGCCGTGCATACGCGATCCTGTTCGATCGGTTCCGATCAGCCTCCGCCGTTCCCCCCGCCGTCCCCTTCGTCCTCCTCGGGCTCGACGTACACCTCCGCCGTGATCGAGAACTCGATGGGATCCGCCCCCGAGGCGAACGCCACCACCACGTTCGAGCCCTCGGTGACATCGAAGATCTGGTTGCTCGTGACGCCGTTCGTGTTGGTGACGGTCTGGGAGGCGAGAAGCCGGCCACCGCCATCGGAGACGAACCACTGCACGGGCGCGCCGGGCACGGGGTTGCCGAACTCGTCCAGCGCCTGGAGCACCATGGGGTTCGGATCGCGGCCCTTGAAGTCCTCGTCGCCGCGCTCGTGCAGGGTGTCGATCACCACGGTCTGGGACTGGCCCGAGATCGGCACCAGCGTCGCGATCCGCAGGCTCGGCCGGGCGGTCGCCCCGAACGATGCCGTCTGGGTCGACTCGTTGCCGGGCAGGCCGACCACGGTCGACGCCGTCACGATGTGGGCCCCGGCCATGGTGCCCAGCTTCAGGAACGCGCGGGCGATCCCGCTGGCGTCGGTCTGGACCGTGACCTGCCCCACGAACGGGCCGCTCGCGTCGCTCGACACCCCCGCCCCGGTGCCCTGCGAAGTCCCCAGGACGAACGTCACGTCGTGGTTCGCCACCGGGATCCCGTCGAAGTTGACGATCCGCACCGCGAACGGCTCGGAGAGGACGGAGCCGGTCACGCCGGTCTGGTTGTCGCCGCCGACCTCGGTCATGCTGGCCGCGATCGTCGGGTCGTGGAGCACGAGGAACGTGAACCGGGCGCGGTCGGTGCCGCCCGGACCCGTGACCGCCGCCTCGATGATCACCGTGCCGGGGCTGACGGGCGTGAACGTCACCTCGGTGTAGCCCTGATCGTCCGTGATCGTGCTGTCGGCGCTGAAGAAGCCCGCACCGACCAGGACCGAGTAGTGGACGAAAGCGGAGCGGATCGGCCGGCCGGCTTCGTCGAGCACCCGCACCCGGATCGGGGTGGCGACGTCCACGCCGAACTGAACGACCAGGTCCTGCGCCGTCACCGCGAGCAGAACGGGCGTGCCGTCGAGGACGATCACGTCTACGCCGTTCAGGCTCTCGTCGCAGGCGGTGGCGCTCCACGCGGCCGCGGCGACCAGCAGAGTGGTGGCGGCCCGGCGGATCGATGACAGCGTCATGGAGTCGTCTCCTTGCAAGAAGCGAACCATATCTGAATCATCCTGTCGTGCCGCGGATCGCCTCGACCCGGCGGTACGGCTGATAGAGGCCCGGGGAACAGAGCGGCAGGTAGATCTCGTAGGCGGCCGTCGCCACGGTCGTGTAGACCGGGACTCCGCGGAAGTTGCCCACCGCGATCACCTCGCGGCCGTCGAGCCGCAGGGGAGCGCCGAACTTCAGCCACCGCTCGCCGTTGTGGAGGACCGGCTCGTCCGCCCTGTACCAGGTCTGGTCTTCGACGCAGACCACGGTGATCACCTCTTCGTGGGGCTCCTGGTCCACCGGCACGATGTAGGGGGTCACGAAGATCAGCAGGTCGCGCTTCTCCGAGCGCCTGCGCTCGGAGCGGAAAAGCCCACCGAGGATGGGAATGTCCTTGAGAATGGGGATCCCGGTCCGGACGTTGGAGACGTCCTGCACCGTCAGGCCGCCGATCACCGCGGTCTCTCCGTCGTCCACCAGGATCTCGGAGGTGGCCCGCTGGGTGTTGAACGTCACGCCGACGGCCGGGTCGGTCACCGCCACGCCCGAGCGTTCGGCGTGCAGCCGCATCAGGACCTTGCCCGCGCTCGTGATGTGGGGAGTCACCCGGAGGATGATGCCCGTCTCGATCAGCTGTACGCTGGCCGTGGCCTGGGGCGAGTCCGCCCCGACGTCGAGGACGCGGATGGGGGTGCGCTCCCCGACGAAGATCTCCGCCGTCAGGTTGTTGAGGACCGTGGTCTGGGGCTCGGCCTGCACGTCGGCCAGCTCGCGCTGCTCGAGCGCCTGCAGCAGCCCGCCCACGTTGAGCCCCGACGCCAGCGTCCCGATCGAGAGGTCCAGGAACGGGTCGGCGATCCGCCCGTCGGCCTCGGCCAGCACGTGGGTGTCCACCGTCGGGTCGCCGAGGTTCTGCGCCCGCCAGCGGACTCCCATCTCGCGCAGATCGATCTTGTTCACGAAGACGATCTTGGCCTTGATCGTGACCTGCGGCGTCCGGACGTCGAGCTCCGAGATCACCCCGGCCACCTGGCGAAGCCGCTCGGGAACGTCGGTCAGGACGAGCGCATTGGTCTTGGGGTCGGCGTTCACCGCTCCGCGCTCCGACAGAAGCGGCTCGACCACCCCACGCACGTCCACGGCCGAGACATAGTTCAGGTTCAGCACGATGGTCTCGAGCTCCAGCAGCGTCTCCGCCTCGCGAAGACGCTCCACCGAGTCGATCCGGATGATCCCGTTCGACATGCGGACGTCGAGCCCGTAGGCGCGCATGATGGCCAGCAACGCATCGTCCCACGGCTCGTTCCGGATGTCGGCGGTGATGAAGATCTCGCCCACGTTGCCGACCACGATCGACCGGTTCGCCACCTCGGCGAAGGCACGGGCCACGGTATGGATGTCGGCGCCCTGGAACGAGAAGGTCACCGGATGCCCGTCGATGCCGGGGAGACCGCCCTCGATGTCGCGCGTGGCCAGAGCCTCGACCCCGCCGCCCGGAGGCACGTTCACCCGCCGGGTCACCACGCCCTGCACCGGCGGCGCGATCGGCCCTCTGACGCGGGCGGCATACTCGGTGAAGGAGCCCGTCGGGTTGTCGAAGGTGAGAACGAGGTCGGTGCCCTCGAGATAGGCGGCGTAGCTCGAGACGCCGGCCAGCGCGATGTCGAATCTCACTACGTTTGGAGTCGGAGCGCTCACCATCACGTGCCGCACTCCACCGCGGAAGATGTCGTCGTAGGACCTGAGCGGCAGGTCCGGCAGGGCCCCCACGAGCTCGATCGTCAGGTTCGGCGGCAGCGGCTGGAACTGCTCGCGGAAGCGGACGTCGCCCGACGTCTCGATGACGATGCGGGTCGCCTCTCCCACGCTCGTCACGCGGAAGTTCTCGACTCGGGAGATCGGCTGCGCGAGCGCGACGCCCGCCCCGGCGATCCAGAGCGCGGCGGCGAAGCTCACGACGATGCGGACGCGGTGGCGGCTCATGGCGACTCCTGCTGTGGCTGCTGTGGCTGCACGATGACCGGCGTCGACTCGCGGGCCCGGAGCTCCAGCACCTCTCGCCGGACGGCACCGTACTCGCGGATCTCGAAAACGGCGGAGCGCGGGCGGATCTCGATCAGAACGGCGTTGCCGATCTGCTCTCCCACGCGGACGAAGTAGCCCCGCTTGGCGGGATCCTCGAGGACCACGAGGCTGCTGCTGGGGGCCCCCAGGAAGACACCCGTCAACCGGAGGGACTCGAAGCGCGGCCCCTGGGCGAACGGCTCCAGCTCGACGATCAGCGGGACGAACGGGTCGCGGCGGCCGCCGTCGTCGTAGACAGCGGTGCCGGCGGATACGACGGGAGGCGGCAGGATCTCGGGCTCGTCCTGGGCAAACGCCGCCCGCGGCCAGAGGGCCGTCCCCGCGAGGATCAGCGCGACGAGGCTGCGCTCAGCCGACACGAGCGTCCTCCTCCGAGCGCTGGACCGGGCCCGCCGAGGTCGTCTGGTCGGGCGACACCACGCCGCGCGAGACGCCGCCCGGCGGCATGAAGGTGGACAGAGTCAGGCTGGCCAGGACCTCGTAGATCTTCTTCTCGGAATCGTTCGGGTCGGTGATCTCCACGCTCTGGAGCGAGACCACCACCGGGCGGACGAGACGAGGCAGGTTCGCCACGTCCGCCAGGAAGCGGCCGATCTCGTGGAGACCGCCCTGGACCCGCACGTCGTAGGGGATCTCGACCAGGTTCTCGCCCACGCGCTCCTCGAGCGGGGCGAAGTTGACGACGTCCACGTTCTGGGTGAGCGCCGCCCGGGCCACGTCCTCCAGCAGCGCCGAGACCTCGGACTCCGTGGGGAGCATCGTCTCGTACGCGGCGAGCGCCACGCGGAACTCGGCCTCGCGGCGCCGCAGATCGGCCACCCGCGAGGGCTGGGTCAGCGTCCGCGCCTGCTCGTTGTGGGACTCCAGCGTGGCGACCCGATCCTCGAGCAGGACCCGCTCGTCGCGCAGCGGCGAGTAGACGTACGTCCAGAACAGGTACGTCCCCGCCACCAGCACCAGGGTGATCAGGGCGGCCTGCTGCCGCTGTGGATCGTCGAGGCCGAACAACGCCATCAGTTGATCCCCAGGAAGATCTCGTCGATGTACACGGCCCCCAGGTCGTACATGCGGCCCGAGCCGATCGTGAGCCCGCCGCCGATCAGTGAGGCGATCCGCCCGTTGTAGATGAGCGTGACGGCCGTGTCGGCGAAGATCAGCGGCGGCGGCAGCTCCAGCGGATCCGTCGGGGTCCCGCTCTGGCCGTCCGTGCCGCCGTCACCCCCCTGCTGCTCGCTCAGGCCCGGGAACACGCGCGCCTCGGCCACCCCGTCCTCCCCCGAGATCGCGACCACGTCGGGACCGCGGTACGGGATGTCGGAGTCCCTGTCGGACTCAATGATCATGCGTACGCCGGAGACCGGCGTCTGGGAGCCCCGCGAGGCGAAGAACTGGGCCCGCACGATCGCGTAGTTCGAGCTGTTCTGGAGCTCGTCGGGGTCGTTCAGGTCGCATCCCATTCCGGCCAGGACCGTCATGCCCAGGCACAGCGTTGCGACGCGACCGATCCGTTGAGACTGGGAAGCCATCGCTCTCCTCCTTACGGGACCGGAATCGTGTCGGGCGGCACCACGATCACCGCCGCGTAGTTCTCGTAGTCCGCTACCAGGGTGAAGCCCTGGTAGCTCACGGAGTCCTGCTGGACGCGACTCACTCCGACCAGCGTGACGTTCTCGAGCAGCTGGCTCGCTTCGAGCCCGCGCATGAGCTCGGTTATCGCGGCGTTGGCGAACGAAGCGCCCGACACGCGGACCTGGTCGGAGCCCAGCCCCTCGTGATCCACCAGCTGGAGCCAGGTGTACTCGGGGAGGACGCGCGACAGGGTCTCGATGAGATGGATCCAGTAGAGCCGCCCCTCCACGACGTTCTCCATCACCTCGACCTGGGCCGCGAGCCGGGCCTGGGCCTCTTCCATGGCCCGCACCCGGACCACGGCGCTGTGCAGTTGGGACGAGTCGGCCTGGGCCTCGACGATGTCGGCCCGCGCCTGGCTCAGCCCGCGCCGCTCCGCGAAGTACAGGAACACCATCCCCAAGACGAGCACCAAGGCGACCAGGCCCACGAGCATCGCCGGCGAGCGGGGGATCCAGTCGGCCGAGGGCCGGGCGCGGCCTGGACCGGCCGGGACCGACGTGCGGCTGCGCTGCGCCTTCTCTCCGGGCACCAGGTTGATCCGAGGGGTCATGGCGACTCGCCTATTCCTTTCCCCGCAGAGCCAGGCCGGCGGCGACCGCCATGATGCCGGAGCCGCCGTGCTGCTCGATCGTCAGCTGATCCTCCGGACTGACCTGGAGCCCGCGCAGCGGGTCCATCAGTGTGACCTCGGTCTGGAGCCGCTCGGCGATCGCCTCCCGCAGCCCCGGCAGCGTCGCCCCGCCGCCCGAGAGCACCACCTCGTCAAGCCGAGCCGTGCCGCCCTCGGCGGCCGCCATGAACGAGCGAGCCCGCTCGACCGGCGTGACCAGACTCTCGATCGCTTCGGCGAGCGCCTTGCGATCATCCGGGCCGGGGTCGCGCGCCCGCAGCCGCTCCGCGGCTTCCTCGCTGGAGATCCCGAGCTCGCGGACCAGCGATTCGACAAAGCGCCGCTCGCCTACCGGCAGGTCGCGGGTGAGGAGCGGGCGGCCATTCTCGACCAGGTTCAGGTTGGTGACCTCGCGCCCCACGTTGACCAGGCAGAAGGCCCCGTATTCGGAGTGGTCGTAGCCGTGCTCGAAGGCCGTCTCCACGGCGAACGCCTCCAGGTCGATCACGCCGACGTCGAAGCCGGCTTCGGAGAACATCCGCATGCGGCTCTCGATCAGGTCGCGCTTGGCGGCCACCAGCAGGACCTCCATCTGGAGCCCGTCCGCCTCGGGATCCAGGATCTCGAAGTCCAGATTCACGCTGTCCATGTCGAAGGGGACGTGCTGCTCGGCCTCCCAGCGGATCACCTGCCGGGCCTCCTGCTCGCGCATGCGGTCCATCTTGATCCGCTTGACGATGACGTCGCGACCCGACACCGCGGTGGCCACCGGCCGCCCCTTGCCGGCGACGCGCTCGCGCAGCCCTCGCAGGGCGTCGACCACGAGGTGGTAGTCCATCACCTCACCGCCGACGATGGCGTCGGTGGGGAGGGTCTCGATCGCGAGGGAGGTCACGCGGGGGGCGGACGCGTCGCCGTCGAGGCCGAGCGCCTTGATCTGGCTCGAGCCGATGTCCACCGCCAGGGGCTTCTTCGCCTTCCGGAAGATCATCTCGCCGCTCCCCCAGATCGTCAGATTTGCGACGACCCTCAGAATTCTGAGCACATCACGAGAACGCGGTCGTACTGCCGCAAGCTCGTGATCTCCAATATGTTGCGCGGTAAAATCGTGCGTCGCCCGCGCAGGGGCGGATGGGGGGTGTCATTCAAGTGCAAGTTGCGAGCCACTGCCGGATCCCGCCGGCCCGGGCCCCTCCCCCTCCGCCTTCCCTCCGGGGAGGCGGAGCCGTCCCACGCCTCCCAAGCGCAAGTCGTGTACCGGCGGCGCCTACCAGATCTCCCGCCAGGCGGCGATCCGCAGCGCGCCGGTCGCATCCTCCGAAACCCGGGCCTCGACCCGCCGCCGGGCGCCCCCCCGGAGGCCCTCGGCCTCGACGTGGATCCCGCCGCCTGCCGGGGCCCACGCCACGCGCCAGCTGGCGGAGGCGAGGCTCCCGGACAGCGAGTCGGGGACATCCCCCCGTTCGGGCCCGGCCGCGATCGTGGCCAGAGCCTCCGCCAGAGCCGCCTCGGCGGCGGCCAGCGCCGCGGCGTGGTCGCGGTGGGCCGCGCCCAGCGCCAGGTCCAGCCGGGCGGCGAGCGCCGCCGTGAGCGACAGCGCCCCCAGCGCGATCAGGGCCCACAGGACGACCGCCAGCGCGGCCCCCCGGGAGACGGCGGTCACGGCGGGTTCCGCCGGGCGGCGCGGAAGGCGATCGGGATCCAGGCCCCCTCCCCCAGCCCGCGGAGACGCGTCCTCGCCGTCGCCACGCGCGCCGCCCCCGGCGGAGGGCGCTCGGGGAGCGGGGCGCCGGCGGCGTCCAGATATTCGAATCGCGGCCCCTCCATCCAGGCGATCGCCAGCCGCGGGCCCCCGTTCACGCCTCGACGCCAGGAATCCGGCGGAGCCGCCCAGGACAGCCGCTCGTTCGGGTTGGAGCCGGTGGGGAGGAGCGCGCCGTCGCCGTTCCAGTCGGACGAGAACTCCATCGTGTCGGGCGCGAGCCGGGTCACCCCGGCGCCCGACCCGCCGGAGGGATCGTAGCCCGACCCTCGCCACTCGGCCGCCCAGAGCGCGGCCGCCGCCCGGGCGTGCTGCCACTCGGTCTGGTGGGCCCCGAGCGCGGCGACCGCGCGGTTCCCCGCCGCGCAGAGCGCGAGCGCTGCGCCGGCCAGGAGCGTCCCGATCGCCGCGGCCACCAGGAGCTCGATCGACGTGGCGCCTCGCTCAGCCGCCACAGCCGGACTCCCCCTCCCGGAACCGGCGCGTGGCGAGCGCCACCCGGCGCTGCAGGACCACCGCGGCGACCGCGGCCTCCGCGAGACACGGGCCGAGCGGGGTCACGGACCACTCCAGCCGGCCCTCCCATGGACCCCACTCGAGCGGCTCGTCGCCGGTGGCGGCCAGCGAGTCCCAGGGCGTCGCGCGCCACGCCTCCAGCCACCCCTCGGCGGCCGAGAGCGCCAGCCCCTCGGCCAGAGCCGAACGGCGTGCGCGCTCGCTCGAGGCGATCCCGCCGGCCAGGGCCAGCGCGCCGACGGCGAGGAGCAGCAACGCCACGACGACCTCGACCAGCGTCACGCCGGCGGCGCCCCGCCTCCTCATCGCCGCTCGATCGCGCCCGTCGGCGCGACCCTCAGTCCGTGGAGCCGGGCCGCGGGGTCGGTCGGGACGCCGACCCAGGTGGTCGAGTAGAGGTCGCCCGTGCCGCGGGCGGTGAAGAGCACCCGCTCGCGATTCGCGGTCGTGGTCAGCCGAAGACCGGGCCCCAAGCGGCCGTAGAGGAGCGTGTCCCCCGACGCGGTCGTGGCCCGCCAGGCGCCCGCCAGGGTGTCGAGAGAGACGGTGACGGTTTCACCTCGGAGGACGGCCGCCGAGCGGGCCCGCGCCAGGTCGGCCGCGAGCTCCCGCGCCCCGGCGGCCGACTCGAAGCGGCGGCCCCACCGCGCGACCGGCGGCCAGGCGGCCGAGAGGAGGATCGCCAGGACGACCAGCACCACGACCATCTCCAGCAGGGAGTGGCCGGGAGCGGCAGAACCGGGAACGCGAGTGCGGACGGGTGCTGGGCGCACAGTCAAGAGCTCGAGGGGGGTGGGGCAGGCGGAGCGGGTGGAGCCGCCGGGCTACCGCCCGGCGCCGGCGATCAGCAGTTGGCGCCCTTGTCGACCCGGGGCAAGTCGGTGCTGATGCACCACGAGTGGGGCGAGGCGGCGTGACTCCCCACGATGCGGACGCCCTGGCCCACGATCGTGGCGGTGACGGTCACACCCTCCGAGGCGTCGAAGAACGGAGCGGCGATCGAGCCCCCGTCGACCACGATGAACGCCTTGAAGGCACCGTTGTCCCCGAAGTAGACCTCTTCGGCCTGCATCGCGTTCTGCAGATCGCTCTTGACCGCGGCGTCCACGGCCAGCTCGCGCACCATCGGGAACCGGGGGATCGCGATCGCGGCCAGAATGGCGATGAACGACACCACCACGAGGAGCTCGATCAGCGAGTAGCCGTTCCGGAGAACGGCCGGGGCGCGCGGCGCCGGGGTGGAGGTCGTCGGGGACTGCATTCCGTGATCTATGGAGCAAGATACGGACCACACGTCTCTCCCGCGGTGGGCCCCGTGTGCGCCGTCCCTGAACGTCAAAGGACCGACGCCCCGGGACCCGCGATGGGGACGGCGGAAAGGTCGCAAAAAAAGCGCGGCGCGAGAGCCGGGAGGCTCCGCGCCGCGCAGGACGAGGGTCGAGAGGGGCCCGACCCTCCTTGCTCCTTACGGCACGACCGCGCAGGGCGCGATCTCGCCCACGTCCGAGTCCACGCAGTACGAGTTGTCGCTGGAGTTGTGCTTGGCGTTCATCGCGTAGCCGGTCGCGTCGCCGGCCGTGACCGCGAGGACCACGCCGGTGGACGGAATGACGTCGAGGTCGGCCAGGACGGCCGTGTACGCCTGGTTGTCCGAGAAGTACGCCTCCTGCGCCGTCATGGCGTTGCGGAGGTCCGTCTTGGCGGCGGCGTCGAACGCCTTGCCCTTGGTCGAGGCGAACCGCGGAATCGCGATCGCGGCGAGGATGCCGATGATCACGACGACGATCAGCAGCTCGATCAGGGTGAAACCCTTGGTGTTCCTGAAGTTCTTCACGGTGAGTCTCCTTGCTTTCTGGTTGTGTTGCTCCGGTCGAGTGCCTTCTTCGAGATCAACGGCTTGAGACCCCGGTTCTGGCGAGTAGTTTTGCACGTGCCGTGCCAAACCGACCCAAAAACCATGCATGCCGATGTAACCCAATGATGGTCAAGGACTTGTAGCGCAATTTAGCCATCCCGGGGAACCTCTCCGGCCCGACCCGCCCCCCGCCGAAAGTCGCATTTCGCCCCACCTTCGAAGCGATCAGACCGTCTTGAGGTCGTAGCGGTCGATCTTGCGGTAGAGGGTGGAGGGATCGATCCCGAGGATCTCCGCCGCGCGGGCCTTGTTCCCCTCCGTCTTGGCCAGCACCCACTGGATGTAGGCCATCTCGATCTGCTCCATCGTGGGGGTGGCGGGCGGCTCGTCGCCGACCAGGGGCTCCTCCGGCTTCTCGCGGATCTTCTCCGGGAGCTCGGGCAGGTCGATCCGCTTGCCCGGCTCGCCGCCCTTCCGCCAGCCGGACAGCACCAGCAGCCGCTCGACCACGTTCTCGAGCTCGCGAACGTTGCCCGGCCAGTCGTAGGCGCAGAGCGCCTTGAAGGCCCGCTCGGTGAAGATCTGGTCCTGCTGGCGCGCCCCGCCGGGGATCGCGCTGTCGAAGCCGGCG
>DATLFF010000151.1:0-2443 GCA_035524915.1 Gemmatimonadota bacterium
GCGCGTTGGGACGAAGGGGAAGGCGCGTTCGTGCTCCACACGCCGCACGAAGGGGCCGGTAAGGAGTGGATCGGCAACGCCGCGCTCCACGGGCGGATGGCCACCGTGTTCACGCAACTCCGGGTGGGCGGTGAGGAGCACGGTGTGCACGCCCTGGTGGTCCCTATCCGCGACGAGGACGGCGCGCTCCTGCCCGGCGTCCGCATCGAGGACAACGGACCCAAGGTCGGTCTGAACGGGATCGACAACGGCCGCATCTGGTTCGATGAGGTGCGGGTGCCGCGGGAGAACCTGCTCGACCGGTTCGCGTCCGTCACCGAGGACGGCCGGTACGAGAGCCCCATCGACAGCGCGGGGCGGCGTTTCTTCACGATGCTCGGGACGCTCGTGGCCGGCCGGATCTCGATCGCGGCGGGTTCGGTGAGCGCGGCGAAGGTCGGGCTCGCGGTCGCGGTGCGGTACTCGGAGAAGCGGCGGCAGTTCGGGCCGGAGGGCGGGCCGGAGGTGCCCATCCTGGACTACACCAGCCATCAGCGGCGCCTGCTGCCGCGGGTGGCCGAGACCTATGCGCTGCACTTCGCGGTGCGGGATCTGACCGAGCGGTACGCGACGGTCGTGAAGGGGAGGGCCGGAGACCGGCCTGGGCACGGGGGGACGGGCGCGGACGGGGACGATGCGCTGTCTGCGGACGCTGCAGGCGCGGTCGCGGCTCAGCCGGGGAGCCGCCCCGAGGGCCGCTCCGATGAGGCGCTGCGTGAAGTCGAGGCACGCGCTGCGGGCTTGAAGGCCCTCGCGTCCTGGCATGCCGCCCGGGCCCTCCAGGAGTCCCGGGAGGCCATGGGCGGGCGCGGCTATCATGCGGGGAACCGGATCGGGCGGCTGCGCGCCGACACCGACGTCTTCGCCACGTTCGAAGGCGCGAATCCCGTCCTCCTCCAACTCGTGGCCAAGAGCCTCCTTACCCAGTACCGGGAGGAGATGGGCGACCTATCCGCCCTCGACATCGTGCGCTACGTGGCCGACCGCGCCGGCACCCGGGTCCGGGAGCGGAACCCCGTCGCCACCCGCCGCACCGATCCCGAGCACCTCCGGGACTCCGGGTACCACCTCCAGGCGTTCGAGTACCGAGCGGAGCGGATGCTCGAGTCGGCCGCCCGCCGCTTGAAGGCGTTCATGGACGACGGCATCGACCCCTTCGAGGCGTTCAACCGGGTCCAGGACCACCTGGAGACCCTGGCCGTGGCGCATGCCGAGTGGGTGGCGCTGCGGGCGTTCCTCGACGGGGTGGAGGCGGCGCCGGAGGACGTGCGCCCGCTCCTGGCCGACGTGGCGCGGCTCTACGCCCTGGAGCGCATGGAGGCCGACCGGGCGTGGTTCCTCGAGGCCGGGTACGTGGAGTCGGCGAAGAGCCGGGCGATCCGGGCGGAGGTGGGGGCGTTGTGCCGGGAGCTACGGGAGCACGCCCGGGTGCTAGTCGACGGGTGGGGGATCCCGGACGGGGTGTTGGGTGCGGTGGACGTGGTGGGGTGATGCGAAAACGGCCCGCCCCCCCGGAAGCGCTCGTGCGCTCCGGGAGACGGGCCGGATCCGACCTGTGCGGCCTGGAGCGCTAGCCGCCCGCCAACCCTCTCACCGCGTCGGCCAGCAGACGCACCTTGGCCGCGTCGCTCGACCGCCCCGCCTCCCCCTGTAGCTCATCCGCCAGCGCGTTCAGCGCCTGGCTGCGCGCCGCACCGGAAGCCCGCTCGGCACCGGTGAGCGCCTGCCGCACAGCCGCGATGCGCGTGGTGGAGAGCCCACCCGACCGCTCGAGCTGGTCCGTGTAGGCACGTGCCAGCGGGAACGACGGCTCCCACCGGTTGACCGGCTGGCCCTGCGCGTTCAGGAAGTCGAGCCGGACGGTCTTGGCGGCGTCGATCTCGTTCTGCGTCAGGTACGGGCTCGGCGTGAGCTCGAAGATGTCGAGGCCTCGCGCGATCTCGGAGCTGACGATCAGGCCGTTGTACCAGTAGACCGACCAGCTTCCGCCGGACGCCTGGCGCTCGGCGCTCACCGGGCCCCGGTCGTGGAACGCGATCTCGAAGATGTTGTCCGGATCGGTCCAGTCGAACATGGAGAGGCCGCCCTGGTACCACGACTGGATCATGATGTCGCGGCCGGGTACCGGGATCAGTGAGCCGTTGTGCGCCACGCAGTTCTCGAGCGAGGTCTGCGGAACGGGGAGCTTGTAATAGCTCCGGAAGTGCATCTCGCCGCCCTCGATCGTGAAGATGGCGTTTGCGCCCCACTCCATCGGGTCGCCCTCGCGGCATTTCGGCTGGCCGCCGCCGCCCCACTCGTCCGTGAAGAGCACCTTGCTGCCGTCGTTGTTGAACGTCGCCGAGTGCCAGTAGGAGAAGTTCGAGTCCGCGACCGCCGCGAGGCGGGTCGGGTTCACCGGATC
>DATLFF010000152.1:0-9890 GCA_035524915.1 Gemmatimonadota bacterium
CTCCGCGACCAGGGGGTGGCGCGGATCGGTGGTGCCGTAGACGTCCTCCGCCTCGCGCGCGCGGTCCCACTCGAACACTTCCTCCACCGAGAGGACGGCGAGGAGCTCGTTCTTGGAGTCGCGCAGGGCGATCTCGCGGCCCGGCTCGACCGCGGCGTCGTCCGCCACCGGGAGCGTGATCGGAATCGGGAACAGGTGCCCGTCGTCCAGCCGCATCTCGTCGAGGACCCGCTCGTAGTCGGCGCGCCCCATGAACCGGTCGAGCGGCGAGAAGGCCCCCACCGCGAGGAGCTCGAGGTCGCACATCGACCGCTCCGAGATCTGGATCGACGGCAGTTCCGCCGCCCGCCGCTTCAGCTCCTCCGCCAGCTCCGGCGGCGCGACCAGGTCGATCAGGCGTCCCCCGCAGGGCTCGATCCGTTTTGTGGCCGTGTTCTCCATCGTCGATCCTCCATTTTCGTGATTCGCATCGAATGGTGGTCCGCCGCCGCGGCGGCGAAATCTCAATCCAGGATCCCGCGATACATCTCCTCGTACTGTCTCACTTCACGCTCCATCGTATAGCCGTCCTCGATCGTCCGGCGGCCTTCCCGGCCCAACCGCTCTCCGAGCCCAGGCGAGCTCTCGAGCTCGCGCAGCGCCGCGATCAGCGCCGCCGGGTCCTCTGGCGCCACGAGGATCCCGTTGCGCCCGGTCTCCACCACGTCGCGCGCGCCCGGGATGTCGGTGGCCACGCAGGTCGACCCGCAGGCCATCGCCTCGAGCATCGCCACCGGGCACCCCTCCATTCGGAAACGGGGCACGGTCGGCAGCACCATCGCGTCGCTGCCCGCCAGGAGATCCGGCACGTAATCGATCTCGCCGGTGAAATGTACTCGTTCGGCCATCCCCGCGTCGTGCGCCTGGCGCCGGAGACCCCGCGCGTAGTCGGCGTCCCCCTCGCGACCGGCCAGGACGACGTGCAGGCCGGGCAGCTCGGCCGCGGCCTGGAGGAGCGTCGGGTGCCCCTTGACCGGGATGAGATGGGCCACGCAGGAGACCAGAAAAGCGCCGTCGGGGATCCCGAGGCGCGCTCGCACCTTCGCCCGGGCCGCCGGGTCGGGCCGGTAGCGCCGCTCGTCCACGCTCGGCGGGATCAGCCGGACCTTCCGCGCCAGGCGCCGCGGTGCGAAGAACGTCCTCAGCATGTCCCGGTTCTGGGCGCCGATCCCGGCCGCCAGAGAGGAGCGCAGGTTCCAGCGCTTGTCCCAGCCCATGTTCTTCTTGGTGTAGACCCAGCCCTTCGCTCCGGCCAGCCGGGCGACGATCGGCTCGCTGTAGTCGGAGTCGTAGTGGAAGGAGTGGATCAGGTCGAAGCGCCGCACCCGGAGCGGCCGCGCCGCCTCCCATGCCGCCCGCGGGAACGCCCACCGGGGAAAGGCCGGGGCCGTGAACCGCGCCTCGAAGAGCGGGATGTCCAGCGACTCCACCAGCGCGTCGAGCTTTCCCCCCTTTCGGAACACGCACACCGACGGCTCGAACGCGTCGCGGTCGAGACCCTCCACCACGTTCATCATCGCCCGGCCCGAGCCGGCGGTGATGAAGTTGGGGATCGTGTAGAGGATTCGAATCGGTCTCTTCATCGGGGCGCTTCTCAGCCGGCGCGCGGGGGTGCGAACCTCAGAACCGCGTCCGCCACACCGTCGGCGAGGCCCGGGCGCGCCGCGAATATCCCGAGGGGCTGCGCCGGGTCGGGCTTCCCGTAGGTCAGCGGATGGCCCGCGCAGTCGCTCACGTGGCCTCCGGCCCCCCGGAGCACCGCCTCCGGTGCGCAGGTGTCCCACTCGCGCAGGTGGGGGACGGGATGGACGTACAGCTCCGCCCGACCCTCGGCCAGGAGCGCGCACTTGCTGCCCACCGATCCCGACACCACCACGTCCGGCTCCCCCAGAGCGGCCGCCAGCGCCGCGAGCCGCGGATCGGGGTGGGAGCGCGATTGAACCATCCGGGGGCGCGGCGGCGCCGGCCCAAAGGCGGAGAGCGGCTCCGACTCCGCGCCCTCGATCCGCCAGGCGCCTCCCGCGGCGATCCCGGCGTAGAGCCGGTTCTGCACCGGCTGGTAGAACGCGCCCAGGACCGCGCGCCCGGCCTCGGCCAGGCCGACCATCACGCAGAACTCGGGGATCCGGTCGATGAACTCGCGGGTGCCGTCGAGCGGGTCCACCACCCACAGGCGCCCGGCGTCCACCGCCCCGGACACGGCCGCTTCCTCGCTCCGCACCGCCTCGCCCGGGGCGCGCGCCGCCAGTACCGCTCCGATGGCCGCGTGCGCCGCGCGGTCGGCTCGGGTGACCGGCCCACGCCCGGTGGGGTCCTCCACGTCCAGGTCGTCCCGGCCGTACCACTCCATCACGGCCCGGCCGCCCGCCCGGGCGGCCTCCACCGCTACGGCCAGGTCGGCGGCGCGCCCGCCCGCGTCCCGGCGCACGACGGCGGACAGTCCCGAAGGGGTGGGGGAGGACCTCGGAGCGGGTCGGTTCCGGCTCAGGAGGCGGAGAGCGGAATCACCCGGCCCGGGCCGCCCGGCGGGGCGCCCGTGACGGCTTCCATCAGGACGCCGAGCGCGCGGTCGGCGTCCCGTACGGCCACGCAGCGCTCCATCTCGGCGATCGTCCCGCGGTAGTGGCCCGGCGGGACGCGGGCGCCCGCCAGCATCCGGATCTTCTCGTGCGGCGTCGGTTGAACCGACTCCCCGGGGGCCACCAGGTCCTCGTGGAGCTTCTCCCCCGGCCGGAGGCCGGTGAAGACGATCTCCACGTCCTCGCCCGGGCGCTTGCCCGCCAGCGTGATCAGCCGGTGGGCGAGATCCACGATCCGGATCGGCTCTCCCATGTCGAGCACGAAGATCTCGCCGCCCTTCCCCATGGTCCCAGCCTGCATGACCAGCTGGACCGCCTCCGGGATCGTCATGAAATAGCGCGTCGCCTCGGCGTCGGTGCCGGTCAGCGGTCCCCCGGCGGCCAGCTGGCGGCGGAAGATCGGGAGCACGCTTCCCTCGCTCGCGAGCACGTTGCCGAACCGCACCGCGACGAACTTGGTGGTCCTCGATCCGCCGCGTTCGAGCATGAGCAGCTCGGCCATCCGTTTGGTGGCCCCCATCACGTTCTTCGGCCGGACCGCCTTGTCGGTGGAGATCAGGACGAACCGGTCGGCGTTGAACCGCTCGGCCGCGTCCATCAGGGAGCGCGTGCCGAGCACGTTGTTGCGGACCGCCTCGAGCACGCTCGTCTCCATCAGGGGGACGTGCTTGTAGGCGGCGGCGTGGTAGACGAGAGACGGACGCCACCGGTCGAAGATTTCGCGCACCAGCTCCCCGTCCTGGATGTCGCCGACGATCGGGACGAGGCGGTCGTCCGCCGGGGAACGCTCCCTCAGCTCGCGGTCGATCGCGAAGATCCCGTTCTCCGAGCGATCCACCAGCAGCACCCGGCGCGGGCCGTAGTCGAGGACCTGCCGCACCAGCTCGCTTCCGATCGATCCGCCGGCGCCGGTCACCAGGATCGTGCGGCCGGCGATCTCCCCGCCCAGGCGGTCCACGTCGAGCTCCACCCGCTCGCGTCCCAGGAGGTCCTCGATCTGCACCTCCCGGAACTGGCGGATGGACACTCGCCCCGCGATCAAGTCGCCCACCGCGGGCAGGATCTGGAACCGCACCTTCAACGCCTCGCACTGCTCCACGATCCGCCGGACCTCTCTTCCGGTGGCCGACGGGATCGCGATGAGGATCTCTTCGACCCGGTGGCGCAGGACCAGCGACTGGAGCTGCTCCGTGGTCCCCAGCACCTGGACGCCGTGGATCGCCCCCCCCTTCTTCCGCCGATCGTCGTCGACCAGCCCGACCGGGTCGAACCCGAGGCTGCGGTTCAGCCGGATCTCGCGCAACGCCTGCTCCCCGGCCGCGCCCGCCCCCACCACCAGCACCCGACGGCCGCGTTCGCCCCGCATCGGGCGATACGTCTCGCGGAGCATCCGCACCGCGAACCGCACCCCTCCGATCACCAGGATCGTGAGCAGGAAGTCCAGCGCGATGACCGAGCGCGGGATGTCCCGCGTCCGGTACACCAGGAAGAACGTGGCCACGAGGAACACGGTGGAGACGAGCGCGGCCTGGATGATCCGCTCCAGGTCTGTGATCGAGACGTACCGCCACAGCCCCTGATGGAGCGAATAGCGCTGGAACACCACCGTCTTGATGGCGACCACCGCCAGCACCGTGTCGACGTAGATCGCGACGTAGCCTCGCGTCACGGCGAAGTCGAACCGCAGCTCGTAGGACAGCCAGTAGATCAACGCGAACAGGATCGCGTTGAGGCCGATGAGCGCGATCCCCCGGTAGCCCATGGCCCGGTCGATCCACCGAGCCGAGCGGCCGGTCCGACCCTTCACGCGGTCTCCCAGGCCCGGTCGCTGGCGCTCTCGATGCCGCGCAGCCGGAGCGCGAACTCCGACGAGTTGGAGGCGTTGTCCAGCGCCTCCTGTTCCGTGATCATCCCCTCGCGGAAGAGGGCCATGAGGCTCTGGTCGAAGGTCTGCATGCCGTACTGGACGTGCCCCTCGGAGATGAGCTCCTGGATCTTGTCCAGCGAGTCCGGCGAGTGGAGGAAGTCGCGGATCGCCTCGGTCGAGACCATCACCTCGGTGGACGGCACGCGTCCCTTGCCGTCCACCCGCTGGAGGAGGCGCTGGGAGACCACGCCCTGGAGGTTCTCCGCGAGCAGCGCCCGGACCTCGTTGTGCTGGTGGATCGGGAAGAAGGTGAGCACGCGCTGGATCGTCTGCACCGCGTTCGTGGTGTGGAGGGTGGCGAAGACGAGGTGGCCCGTGTTCGCCGCCTTGATGGCGATGTCCATGGTCTCCTGGTCGCGGATCTCGCCCACCATGAGCACGTCCGGGTCCTGTCTGAGGACGTGCCGGAGGGCCGTCTCGAAGCTCCCCGTGTCGGTGCCGACTTCACGCTGGCTGATGAAGGCCTTGTTGTCGCGAAACAGGTATTCGATCGGATCCTCGATGGTGACGATCTTGACCCGGCGGCGGGCGTTGATGTGCTCGATCATCGCCGCCAGCGTGGTCGTCTTGCCGCTGCCGGTCACTCCCGTCACCAGCACCAGGCCGCGCGGCCGCAGGGCGATCGAGCCGATTACGGGCGGCAGGTTGAGCGCGAGAATGGACTTGATGCTGACGGGGATGGCCCGGATGGTGATGGTCGGGGTTCCACGCTGGAAGGCGGCGTTGATGCGGAACCGGCCCAGCTGCCGGACGCCGATCGCGCAGTCGAGCTCGTGACTGCCGGCGAAGCCGCGGAGCTGGTCCTCGGTGAGGAGCTCGCGCAGGACGCGATCCATCTCCTCGCGCGACAGGGGCGGCCCTTCCACCGGCGCCAGCTCCCCGTGCAGCCGCACGATCGGCGGGGCGCCCACCTTCAGATGCAGGTCGGACGCATCGCTCTGGAGCATCGTCTTCAGGACTTCACGGACTTCCACTCGAACGCTCCCTCCTGGTGCTGGACCGCTAGGTCTCGATGTGAAACAGTGGCTGCCCGTACTCCACGGGCTGGGCGTTCTCGACCAGGATCCCGCGAACCACCCCGCTCACCTCGGCCTGGAGCTCGTTCATCAGCTTCATCGCCTCGAGGATGCAGAGGGTCTGGCCCACCCGGACCGTGTCCCCCACATCGACGAACGGCGGCGCCTCCGGCGAGGGAGCGCGGTAGAACGTCCCGACCATCGGCGACTTGACCGGGTGGAGGGGCGGTCCGGCCGGCTTCTCGGTCGCCGCGGGCGCCGGCGCGTCTCCCGCCGGAGCCGCGGCCGCGCCGCCACCGGGCGGCCGATTCGCGTTCTTGGAGATCCGGATCGTTCGCCCGAAGCGGCGAATCTCCAGCTCGTCGATGTCGCTCTCCTCGACCAGCCGGATCAGCTCCTGGAGCTCGTCGCGATTCATTTCACGCGTTCCAGATATGCGTTCGTCCGCGTGTCCACCCGGACCTTCTCGCCCTTGTTCACGAACAGCGGCACCTGCACCACGGCGCCGGTCTCGAGCGTTGCCGGCTTGGTCCCGCCGGTGGCGGTGTCGCCCCGGAAGCCGGGCTCCGTCTCCACGATCTCGGCCTCGATGAACTGCGGCAGCTCCACCCCCAGCACCTGGCCGTCGTGGACCAGCACGTCGCAGACGATGTTTTCCTTGAGGTAGAGCTTCTGGTCCACCAGCAGGTCCGCATCGATGGGATGCTGTTCGTAGGACTGCGTGTCCATGAAGTAGGCGTGGTGGTCACCCGAGTACAGGTACTGCATCGGCCGCCGCTCCAGCCGCACCTCGTCCACCCGCTCGCCGGCGCGGAACGTCCGCTCGACCACCTGGCCGGTCTTCACCTTCTTGAGCCGCGTGCGGACGAAGGCGCCTCCCTTCCCCGGCTTCACGTGCTGGAAATAGACGACCTGCCACAGCTCGCCTTCGAACTGCATCACCATTCCGTTTCGGAAGTCCGCCGTCGTCGCCATAGTTGTCGTATGGGGGATGAGGGGCCGGTGAGTGGTCAAAGGATCAGGAACGTCTCCTTCGGCGCTCCAGTGAGGACTTCCACGCCGTCGGGCTGCAGGACGACGTCGTCCTCGATGCGCACGCCTCCCAAACCGCTAATATAGACACCGGGTTCCAGGGTTACAACCATGGCTGTGAGTAGCTCGTCGGCGCTCTTCTTCGAGAGCCGCGGCCGCTCGTGCACCTCGAGCCCGAGGCCGTGACCGAGAGAGTGCACGAAACGATCGCCGAGGCCGGCGGCGTCGATCGGCTGGCGCGCGAGCGCGTCGGCCTCGCGACCGGTCATCCCCGGGACGATCCCTTCGATCGCCGCCCGCTGGGCGTCCCGCACCACCTCGTAGGCGCGGCGCAGCTCCGGACCCGGGTCGCCGAGAGCCACCGTCCGGGTCATGTCGCTCCTGTAGCCGGCCACCACGGCCCCGAAGTCGATCAGGACGATTTCCCCCGGCGCCAGCCGGCGGGCGCCGGGTCGCGCGTGGGGCAGCGCGGAGCGCTCGCCGAAAGCGACGATCGTCTCGAACGCCGGCCCGTCCGACCCGTGCGCCACCAGGAGCCGCTCCAGCTCGAGCGCCACCTCGCGCTCGACGGCCCCGGGACGGATCGCCGCCAGGATGTCGGCGAAGGCGCGGTCGGCGATCTGCGCGGCGCGCCGGATCGCGTCGAGCTCGGCAGGGGACTTGATCGCGCGGAGCTCCTCCGCCCACCCGCGGACGCCCTCGAGGGCGGGCCCTTCGGCCTCGCGCCACTCCTCCCAGGCGGCCACGGACAGGTGCTCGCTCTCGAACAGCACCCGGTCATCCCCCCGTTCGGCCAGCCGGCGGCGAGCCGCCACGAGGGCCGGGTCGCTGGCGATCTCCACGTCCACCGCGGGATCCGCCTCCTGGCGTACCTGGGTGTCGTAGCGACCGTCGGTGATCAGGAAGTCCGCCCCCTCCGCGCCGATCGCCAGGACGCCGGCCGAGCCGCTGAAGCCGGTGAGGTACCGCAGGTTGGCGAGACCCGTGACGAGGAGCGCCGCGGCGTCGGCGTCGCGAACCCGGGCGCGCAGGCGCTCCCGCCGCTCGGGCGGGGCGTCCGGGGGGGCTAGCGCCGTCTCAGCCACTCGAGGAACGCCTCGTCCCCGGCCGCCGGGGCGGCGGCGGGAGCCGCCCGGGGAGCCTCCTCCGGATCGGGTTCCGGCGCTCCGGTTTCCGGATCGTCCGGCCCCGCCGTCGGAAGAGCCACGCCCCCCTCCCCGTCGTCCCCGGCCGCCACGGCCCGCTCGAGCTCGGCGATCCGCGCGGCCACCCGGTCGTCCGAGGGGCTGCGGAGGGCGATCCGGCGATAGATCTCGAGCGCGCGGGCGTGCAGGCCCTGCTGGGCGTAGATCTCGGCCAGCGTCCCGGTGGCGATCTCCGGGCCGCCCGCCCGCTCCCTGTCGTTCTCCGTCATCCAGGCAGTATACGGACCCCTTGGCGAGCCGGGCAACGCGCTCGACGGAGCCGGGGGCGGGCGGTAGATTCTTCATTCGCGAGCCCCACGCTCGCCGCGGAACGAAGAACGGTCCGCTCTCTCTCGATTTCATGCGTCTACGAACAGGACAGGTCCCACCATGATGCGACAGCTCCGTGAGTCGACGAAGATCATCATGATCATCGTCGCGATCTCCTTCGTCGGCTTGATGGTGTTCGAATGGGGGATGGACCTCTCGGGGACCGCCGGTCCGACGGGTGGACCCACCACCCTCGGCTCGGTGAACGGAGCCGAGATCTCCATCCAGGACTTCCAGCTCCAGTACCAGATCCTCTACGAGCGGGAGGCGGCGCGCGCGCCCGATGGCCTCACCGCCGAGCAGATCGAGGCGATCGAGCAGGAGGCGTGGGAGGACGTGATCACGCTGACCCTCCTGCGGCGTGAGGCGGAGCGCCGGGGGATCAAGGTTTCCGACACGGAGGTCGTGGAGTATGTGAAGTACTCCCCGCCGCAGGACATGCTGAACCTCCCCGCGTTCCAGACCGACGGCCGGTTCGATCTTCAGAAGTACCACCAGGCGTTGGCCGATCCGACCCTTCGCGACACCTGGGCCGAGTACGAGGACCAGGTCCGCCGCACCCTGCCGATCCAGAAGCTGGAGGAGCAGATCGTGGCCGGCGTGGAGGTGACGGAGGCCGACCTGCGGGACGCCTTCCGCGAGATCAACGAGCGGGCGCGGATCGCCTATCTCCACCTGGATCAGGACGTCATGGTGCCCGCCGAGCGGGTCTCCGTCTCACCCGAGGAGATCCGGTCGGAGTACGAGGCGAACCGCGAGAACTACCGCCGCGAGGCGAGCGCCCGGGTCCGCTGGGTCTCGTTCCGGCCCCCGGTGACCGCGGCTGACTCGGCCCGCGTGGGCGCGCTCGCCGACTCGCTCGCCGCGGTAGCCCGCGAGCCCGGCACCGACTTCGCCGAGCTGGTGGAGGACCACAGCGACGACCCGATCACCACCGGAACCGGCGGCGACCTCGGCTGGATCCGCCCCGAGACCATGGACCCGGCCCTGGCCGAGGTCCTGCGGGACGCCCAGCCGGGCCAGATCCTCGGTCCGGTGCGTACCCCCTTCGGCTGGCACGTCCTGCGGTTCGATGACCGGCAGTCCCAGGCCGGCGAGACCCGCGTGCGGGCGAGCCAGATCCTGATCGCGGTGGAGCCGTCCCCCGAGGCCCGCCGGGCCGCCCGGGAGGCCGCCCAGGAGTTCGCCCGCGCCGCCGGGGAGAATGCCGACGCCTTCGCCGCGGCGGCCTCCGGGCGCGGACTGGAGGTCCGAAGCACACCCCCGTTCGAGCGCGGCATCGTGGTCCCCGGAATCGGCCCGGCGCCGGCCATCGCGGACTTCGTCTTCGGCAACGACCCGGGCTCGGTGAGCGGGCCGCTCGAGCGCGACGGCACCTTCTACGTCGTGCGGGTGGACGAGCGCTACCCGGCCGGCTACATCGCGCTGGACCAGGTGGCCCAGCGGATCCACGACGAGCTGGTCCAGCGGGAGAAGCGGGAGCAGGTGAGCGAGATGATGCCCGAGATCACCGCCGTCGTGGAGCGCGGGGGCCTCGAGGGCGCGGCCGGGCGATACGGCCTCCAGGTCGTCAGCACCGGCTGGTTCAACCGGGTGAACAACATCCCCGGAATCGGCAGCGCCACTCCCGTGGCCGGCGCCGCCTTCGGCCTGGCGCCGGGGCAGACCGGAGGACCGGTCGAGGCGCCCAACGGCTACTACTTCCTGCGCGTGCTCGAGAAGGAGCCGTTCGATCCTCAGGAGTTCGAGAGCCAGAGGGCCGAGATGGCGCAGCGGCTCCGGC
>DATLFF010000153.1:0-6185 GCA_035524915.1 Gemmatimonadota bacterium
CGGCCTCGCTCTCCAGCGTCCACGGGGTGCTGATCCCCATCCACCAGTTGGAGCGGACCTTCGGGAGCCAGTTGCCCAGCAGCGCGAACAGGAGTCCCATCACGAAGTAGTTGAAGCGCGCGGGCTCGAGCGGGGCGCCGAGGCCCACCGCGACGATCGACGCCTGCTGGAGCGCGAAGACGAGCGTCAGCAGGTTCAGGATCGTCCAGCACGCGCCCTCGAACTTCGCGTAGTGCGCCCGCCGCGGGTCGATGGCGCGAAGGCCCAGCAGCAGCAGCCACACGCCAGCCCGAGCGCGGGGAACAGGAACGCGCCCGGCCACTTGGGCATCCAGTCGTCGGGCTGGCCGGAGAAGTCGGAGTGGGTCGGGATCCGCTCGGGGAGCGCCGACCAGAACACGAGCGCGGCCGCCGTCATCGCGACCACGAGCGCCGGGGTCAGCCATCTCCGGCTCACCGTCCGTCCGCCGATCCGAACATGCGCATCGCCTCCTGCAGGAAGTCCTGGACCACGGTGGTGTCCAGGGAGTAGTGGACGTTTCGTCCGTTTCGCTCGGCCTGCACCAGCCCCGCCTCCTTCAGGATCGACAGGTGGTGGGAGACCGAGGCCGCCGTCATCGGGAACCGCTCGGAGATCTCCCCGGCGGTCAGGTCCCCCTTGCGGAGGAGCCGCAGGATCTCCCGTCGGGTCGGGTCGGCGAGGGCTCGAAAGGTGTTTTCCATGGTTAGACAGGCATCTATTAGACGATTATCTAACAATCGTGCCGACTTGTCAAGCGGGAACCGTCCTGCGGCCGCCGCGGTATGGAATCGGGCCGGCCACTTCCTCGATCCGCGGAGGTGCTCCATGGTCCGCCCCGACGCCGAGTACGAGCCCTTCCCCAACATCGAGCTCCGGAACTCCATCCAGTACGCGGTCGAGGTGCCGCTGATGGCGCGGCTCCTGGACGTGCCGCCGGGCGCGCGGATCCTGGAGGTGGGGTGCGGACGCGGGATCGCGCTCGCCGCGCTGGCGCGCTTCCGCCGCCCCCAGCGCCTGGTCGGCGTGGACATCGACCCCGAGGCGATCGAGGACGCGACCCGCCGGACGGCCTCGACGCCGGTGCCGGTCGAGCTGGTCCGGGCCGACGTGCGCGCGCTCCCCTTCGCCGACGGCGAGTTCGACGTGGTGATCGACTTCGGGACGTGCTACCACGTGGCCCGCCCCGAGGCCGCGGTCGCCGAGATCGCGCGCGTCCTGGTGGAGGGCGGAAGCTTCCTGACTGAGACACGGATGAGCCAGGCGCTGGCCCACCCGATCCGGACGAGTGGCCGGGGGCTCCCCTGGCGGGCGGCGCCGGAGCTGGTCAGGACCCGGACGGCGGTCCTCTGGTCGAGCCAGCGGAAGGTCGGCTAGGGACGCCGTCCGGATCGCGCCGCGCTCGAGATCAGCCGCCCTCCCCCGGCGGCTTCGTCTTCCCCTCCAGGTACTCCTCCCCGAAGTCGATCTTCAGCTTCACCCACATCGGCAGGTGGTCGCTCATCTGGTGGGTCCGCCAGTCGCGGTAGTGGCGGGTCTTGCCGGCGGCGGTCCGCTTGGCGCCCTTCGACGTCTTCTCGTACGCCTTCCCCATCTCGGGCACGTACGTCTCCTGGTCGTCCTCGCGGTAGACGAGGTCGAAGAAGTTGAACACGCCGGCCTCGATCTCCTCCAGCTGGTCCTGGACCCGCGGCGCGAAGAAGGCGATCTGGTCGTAGTGCTTGTTCTGCGGGACGTTGGAGGGCAGGCGCTGGATCCGCTCGGGCACGATGAAGCCGGCCTTCCGGATCGCTTCGAACGTGGCGTCCTCGGGCTTGAAGATGTTGAAGTCGCCGAGGAGGATCATGTCCTCGGCCCACGCGAACTCGTGCTTCGCCCGCTTCGCCAGGAAGTTGCTCAGCTCCTCGATCTCCTTCAGCCGCCGCGCGTCCACCGCCTTCGATTCGCCGTAGTAGATGTGGACGGTGCAGAGCATGAAGCGGAACCAGCCGACCTCGAATCCGACCACGAACGGAGTGCGAGCGAGCTGGCGGGGCACGTCGAGCTTCCCCGCCTTCAGCCGCTCGGGCAGGACCACCTCACCGGCAAGGCCGCCGAAGCGGACCTTCTTCGAGTCGTAGAGGAACGCCATCCGCTCGCGGTTGCCGCCCGACCCCTCGGTGACGTCGGTCAGGATGTAGTCCCACGTGTCGCGGCCGAGGATCCACCGGAGCTGGTCGATCGCGCGGAGGTCGTCCCGCACCTCCTGGATCGCCACCAGATCGAAGTGGCTCACGATCTCGGCGATGTACTGGAACGACTCGGCCGTGCGGGTGCCGTACTTCGAGGAGTCGAACTCGCGGATGTTCCAGGTGGCGAGGAGCAGCGTGTCGGAGATCGTCCGGCGGGGGATCTGGCGCCGGAGCTCCTTCTTGATCTCGAGCAGGTTGCGCGCCGTGCGCCGGCCCGCCTCGGTCTTGTTCTGGATCGTGTAGTAGTAGGGCATCGCGGCCTCCTTGGGGTAGGGGAGGAGCGTAGTCGGGCGGCGTTACGCGGGCGTTACTAGACCCGCGCCCGGAAACCGGACGATCCGATGGTGAGTCTACGACGCATGTGGTAAGATCGGAATTCCCCGCGCGTCCAGCGAAGCGTGGGGCCAACCAGCCACAAGGAGAAAAGTTCATGCGGAAGTTCCTGCATGCCTTTGGCGTCGTCGCCGTCGTGGGGTTCGCGACCGCGCCCGCGGCCGTCGCCCAGGACGCCGGCCCCCCGACCCGCATCGTCGCCGTCACCAGCTTCCAGGTCTCGTTCGGGCCGGAGCGCGCCGACGTGATCAGCTTCCTGACCGAGTACTTCCTGCCCGCCTACCAGCTGCACCCCAAGGTCCGGAACTTCCGCATGCTGACCCACAACTGGGGCAGCAACGGCGCCGACGTCGCCCTGGTGGCGGAGTACGACACGTTCGCCGACATCGAGGCCGAGTGCGGCCAGCCGTGCGACGACTACTTCGCGCAGCACGAGGCGCCCGAGGAGGGTGAGGCCGGCTACGGCGACTACCAGCGGAAGGTCCAGGCGTTCAACCGCGCCTACTCCAACCACCGCGACGAGATCTACACCACCAACATGAACCGCGCGGTGGTCGAAGGTCAGATGCAGGGCCGGGTCGGCCCGGCGCCGGCCGAGGACTAGCCCGAACGCAGGGGTCGCGGGTGCCCGGCGGGAGGACCGCCGCGGCGCCGCCCCCTCCCTCCCTCACGAAAATCGATGGCCGCACCCCCCGAAACCGGGTAGATTCATGGGGATTGCTCTTTTCCCCGGACGGAACGGGCAACATTCGAGCCCGTACGTGCCGGGGATTTCTTTATGAAGGGAAACAGATGAATCGCACCACGAAGAACGGGCGGCGCAATGGCGCGTCGCCGAAGAAGGCCCCAGCGGCCTTCACCGGTTTCGGGCTGCTGCCCGAGCTGGAGCACGCCATCGCCGACCTCGGCTTCGAGAAGCCGACCCCCATCCAGGCCGCGGCCATCCCGCCGGCGCTGGAGGGACGCGACGTCCTGGCCTGCGCCATGACGGGGAGCGGGAAGACGGCAGCGTTCGTGCTGCCGATCCTCCAGCGGCTCCACGGGCTGCCGCGCGGCACCACCCGCGCGCTGGTCCTGACCCCCACCCGCGAGCTGGCGGCCCAGGTGGCCGAGCACTTCGCGGAGCTGGCGGTCCATACGAAGCTCAAGGCCGCGGTGGTCCACGGCGGCGTGGGCGCGGGCCCCCAGGAAGCGGCCTTCAAGCGCGGGGTCGACGTGATCGTCGCCACCCCGGGGCGGCTCCTCGACCACTTCTCCTACGGCTACGCCCGGCTGGCGGGCCTCGAAGTGCTGGTCCTCGACGAGGCCGACCGGATGCTCGACATGGGCTTCCTGCCGGACATCAAGCGGATCATCAAGCACCTGCCGAAGGGCCCGCGCCAGACGCTCTTCTTCTCGGCCACGATTCCCGACCCGATCGTCGAGCTCTCGAAGCGGATGCTGAAGGACCCGGTGCGGATCGCGGTGGAGCGGAAGCCCGCGCCCGCCACCGGCGTGGCGCAGGCCTTCTACCCGGTGCCGTCCAGGCTCAAGACCCAGCTCCTGGCCGAGCTCCTCACGCGGGGCGAGATCGGGAACGCGATCGTGTTCACCCGCACCAAGCACCGCGCCAACCGGCTGACCGCCCAGCTCGAGCGCGAGGGGTTCGAGGTCGGCCGGATCCACGGCAACCGCAGCCAGTCCCAGCGGACCGCCGCGCTGGCCGCCTTCAAGAACGGTCGGACCCGCGTTCTCGTGGCGACCGACATCGTGGCCCGCGGGATCGACGTCGAGGCGCTGGACCCTGTCGTCAACTACGACGTGCCGAACGCGCCCGAGGACTACATCCACCGGGTCGGCCGCACCGCGCGCGCCGAGCTGACGGGCGACGCCTACACGCTGATCTCGCCGGAGGAGGAGTCGCAGGTCCGCGCCATCGAGCGGGCGGTCGGCCGCGAGATCGAGCGGCGGACGGTCGAGGGCTTCGACTACACGGCGGCGGGCCCGCCGCGCGTGGCCGCGCCGCGGAGCCAGGGCGCGAGCGGCCGCGGCCGGAGGACCGGTGGGGGTCGGACCAGCGTCGGCGGGAACGGTGGCGGCCGGACGAGCGCCGGCGGGAACGGTGGCGGACCGAAGCCGGAGGCCGAGAAGGCCCCGTCCGCGCCCCGCCGCAGTCGCGGGCGCCGGGGGCCGCGCAGAGGATGATGGGCATCCGGAAGACCGCGAGCACCGGCCGGAGCAAGGGGGCCGAAGGAGACGGGCGCTGCGACTCGGAGGCCGGACTCCGTCAGGCGCGCGAGCGGGAGATCGAGATCCGGCGGGACGGCGGCCGTCGTCCCCTGTTCCGGCGGCGGAACCGGCTCCTCCGGTTCGGCCGCCTCTAGGCCCTCACTGGCCGAGCGTGTCGCAGGACTCCGGCTCGCCGCTTTCCAGCCCCCGCCGGAGCCAGGCGGCCCGCTGCTCGCTCGTCCCGTGGGTGAACGACTCGGGGGACACGGCGCGGCCCGCCTGGCGCGCCATCCGGTCGTCGCCGATGGCGGCCGCGGCGGCGAGTCCCTCCTCCACGTCCCCGTCCTCGAGGAAGTGGCCGCCCCGGGCGCGGTCGGCGCGGGCGGCCCACACGCCGGCGTAGCAGTCGGCCTGCAGCTCCAGGCGCACGCTGAGCGCGTTCGCCTCCGCCGCGGCCGCCCCCCGCTGGGCGCGCCGGACCTCCTCGCTCGTGCCGGACAGCGTCTGCACGTGGTGGCCGACCTCGTGGCCGATCACGTAGGCCCCGGCGAAGTCGCCCGCGCCCCCCATCCGCGCCAGCTCACTGAAGAATCCGAGATCCAGATAGACCTTCTGGTCCGCCGGGCAGTAGAAGGGGCCCGTCTCGGCCCCGGCGGTGCCACATCCGGAGCGGACCACGTCGGTGAAGAGGACCAGGGTCGGCGGACGGTACTCCGCGCCGCGCTCGGTGAAGATGGCGGACCAGGCGTCCTCGGTGGAGGCGAGGATCGCCGAGGCGAAGTCGGCCTCCTCCTCCTGGCCCGGCGGGGGCGGCCCCTCGCGCACCGAGGCCTCGGGCGCCTGCCCGATCACCCGCATGACGTCCTCCAGGTCGCCGCCGAAGAGGACGACGAGGAGCGCCAGCACCAGGACCCCGAGCCCGCCGCCCACGGCGACGCCGCTCCGGCCACGCCGGTCCTCGACGTTTCCACTCCGCCGCTCGCTCCGCCACCGCACCATGGCGATCAGTCCGCTTCCGCCGCGCTACCGTGCAGCCGGATTACCGGCCGCAGGTTCCAGTTGTTCGGCCGGCTCTCCGGGAAGGTGAAGCTCTCGTCCACCTCGAAGTCCAGGACGAAGGTCTCGGCCGCCGACGCGATCGTCAGGCTCCGGCTGGCGAGGGCGACGCGGGTGGTGGAGGCGCCGCAGGTGGCGCAGGTGAGCACACCGTCGGGCTCGGCGTCGCCGGGTGGATCGGCGCCCGCGGTGGCGAAGATGCGGCCGTCCTCGGTCTGGATGGCGGCCGCGTCCACCAGCACCAGGAGCTGGCCATAGGAGCCGCCGGGCACGGTGGCCACGGCGAGCTCCATCGTGCCGCTCCCGATCGCGATCAGGTCCACCCAGCCGGTCGGGCCC
>DATLFF010000154.1:0-5259 GCA_035524915.1 Gemmatimonadota bacterium
GGCCGCCCGCGCGGTCGCGACGGTCTTCCGCCCCGACCTGTTCCTGCTCGACGACGGGCTGCAGCATCGCCGGGTGGCGCGCGCCCTGGACCTCGTGGCCTTCACCGCCGCCGACCTCGTGGCGCCGGCCCGCTGCCTGCCCGCGGGGCCGCTCCGCCAGGGCCCCGACTGGCGGCCGCCGGCCGCGGCCTGGGTGGTGGCCGGCTGTGACCCGCGGCTGGTGGAGTGGGCGCCGGGCTCGATCGGCGCCGCGTTCACCGGCTGGTGGCGCGAGCTCCCGGGGAGCGAGGCCGACTGGGTGGACGGCGGCACGGTGGAGCTCGCCGCGTGGGCGCGGGGCGAAGAGCGACCCTACGATCCCGGCGGCGCCCCCGTCGTCGCGTTCGCCGGGGTCGCGCGGCCCGAGTCGGTCGAGCGCTTCGCGGCGCGGGCCGGCCACCCGGTCTCCCGCACCGTGGCGTTTCCCGACCACCATCGCTACCGGCCCGCCGACGTCGCCCTACTCCGCGCGGAGGCGCCGGAGGCCGCCTTCGTGACCACGGAGAAGGACGCGGTCAAGCTCCCGCCCGAGTGGTTCGGCGACCGCCCGGTCGGGGTCCTCCGGCGGCGGCTGGCACCGCGCGCGCCCGAGGTGCTCGCCGGGCTGGTGCGAGAGGCCATGGCGTGGCCGCGATGAGCCGGCTCCGGATCCAATCGGCCGATCTGCTCGTCCTGGGGAGCGGGATCGCCGGGCTCTCCTTCGCCATCCGGTGCGCACCCCTCGGCCGGGTCGTGATCCTGACCAAGAAGGAGGACTCTGAAGCCAGCACCAACTACGCCCAGGGGGGGATTGCGGCCGTCATCGACCCCGCCGATTCGTTCGAGTCCCACGTGGCCGACACGCTCGCTGCCGGAGCCGGGCTCTGCCGGCGCGAGGCGGTCGAGCTCCTGGTCGCCAACGGCCCCGCCGCGGTCCGCGAGCTGATGGCGCTGGGAGTCGAGTTCACGACGGAGGGCCGGGCGCCGGAGCGGCTCTCGCTGGCCCGCGAGGGCGGCCACTCCGCGCGCCGCGTGGTGCGGGCCCAGGACCGGACCGGGCGCGAGATCGAACGCGGGCTACTCGCCGCCGCCGGCCGGGCCGGCGTGGAGATCCTCGAGCACTGCTTCGTGCTGGACCTCTGGCAGGTCGGCGGGCGCTGCGCGGGGGCGCTGGCGGTCGACCGCGCCACCGGCGAGCCGGTGGTCTTCCACGCCCCGGTCACGTTTCTGGCGACCGGCGGCTGCGGCCAGGCGTACCGCTACACCACCAACCCCCCGATCGCCACTGGCGACGGCGTGGCCATGGCGTACCGGGCGGGCGCGCGCGTGGCCAACATGGAGTTCGTCCAGTTCCATCCGACCGCGCTGGTGCCGCTCGGAAGCCGGCCCTTCCTGATCAGCGAGGCGGTGCGCGGGGAGGGGGCGGTTCTCCGCGACGGCGACGGCCGGGCGTTCGTCGCCGCGGTCGATCCGGCCGGCGACCTGGCTCCCCGGGACGTCGTCGCCCGCGCGATCGACGCGGAGATGCGCCGCTCGGGGTCCGATCACGTGTGGCTGGACGCCTCGAGCATCGAGCCGGGCCGCTTCGCCGAGCGCTTCCCGACCATCCTGGCGACCTGCCGGGAGCGGGGCTACGACCCCCCGGCGAAGCCCCTCCCGGTGGCCCCGGCCGCCCATTACATGTGCGGGGGGGTGGTCACCGACCTCTCGGCCCGGACCTCCGTGCCGGGACTTCTGGCGGCGGGGGAGGTGGCCTGCACTGGCGTCCACGGCGCCAACCGGCTGGCGTCGAACTCGCTCCTCGAGGCGGTCGTGTTCGCGGAGGCGGCGGCGGAGGCGGCGCGCGAGGACCTGGCCGGGACCGTTCCCGACCCGGGTCCGCCTCCCCGGCGCGGGCCCGCTCCCACCCCGTCCGAGGCGGAGGTGGAGCGCCTCCGGACCGAGGTCGGGGAGGTGCTGTGGGAGGGGGCGGGGATCGTGCGGTCCGACGAGGGCCTCGAGGCGGCCGCCCGGGCGCTGGAGGAGCTGTCGGCGGCGGTCCCCGCGAAGGCCCTACGACCCGACGCCGCCGAGCTGGCCAACCTCCTCGTGGTCGGGCGGCTCATCGTGCGATGCGCCCTGTTGCGCCGCGAGAGCCGCGGCCTACATTTCAACGTTTCCCATCCGGAGACCGATCCCGCCCTCCAGCGGGACACCGTCATGATTCCCGATATCCACGAGGAGATCCCTCTGTGAGCCCCGACAAGGGCATCGTTCTGGACGACGCCAACCCCTTCGAGGAGATGATGCTGCGCTTTGACCGCGCGGCCGAGCTCCTGTCGCTGGATCAGGGTCTCTACCAGATCCTCAGGAACCCCGAGCGTCAGCTCATCGTGTCGATCCCGGTCCTGATGGACGACGGCTCGATCGAGGTGTTCACCGGCTACCGCGTGCAGTACAACACCGCGCGCGGCCCCGCCAAGGGAGGCATCCGCTTCTCCCCCGAAGTGAATCTCGAGGAGGTCAAAGCGCTGGCCGCGTGGATGACGTGGAAGTGCGCGGTCGTGAACATTCCGTTCGGGGGCGCCAAGGGCGGCGTGATATGCGATCCGCGGCGGTTGTCCCTGCGGGAGCTGGAGCACGTCACCCGGCGCTATACCGCCGAGATCCTGCACGTGCTCGGTCCCGATCAGGACGTCCCCGCGCCGGACGTCAACACGAACGAGCAGATCATGGCGTGGATCATGGACACCTACAGCCAGCACGCCCGCCACACCGTGACGGGCATCGTGACGGGAAAGCCGATCGAGATGGGGGGCTCCCTCGGCCGGCGCGACGCCACCGGCCGGGGGTGCATGCTGGTCACGCTCGAGGCGCTCCGGCACCTGGGCATCCCGGTGGCCGGCTCGCGCGTGGTGGTCCAGGGGTTTGGCAATGTGGGCTCCACGGCCGCGCGGTTGTGCGCCGAGCAGGGAATGGTGGTGGTCGGCATCGGCGACCACACGGGCTCCTTCTACGCGCCGGAGGGGATCGACCTGGCGGCGGCACAGCAGCACCAGGCGGAGCACCGGTCGCTGGAGGGGTTCCGGGAGGCCGATCCGATTCCCCAGGGCGAGCTGCTGGAGCTCCCGTGCGAGGTGCTGATCCCGGCGGCGCTCGAGCACCAGATCACGCGGGCGAACGCCCCGCGCATCCAGGCCCGTGTGATCTGCGAGGGCGCCAACGGGCCGACCACGGCCCGCGCCGACGAGATCCTCGACGCCAATGGCGTGTTCGTGATCCCCGACATCCTGGCCAACGCCGGCGGGGTCACGGTCAGCTACTTCGAATGGGTGCAGAACCGCGAGGGCTACTACTGGAGCCGGGAGCGGGTCCACAGCCGACTCAAGAAGATCATGGTCAACGCGTTTCGGGACGTGCTCGGGACGCGCGAGACCCACGGAGTGAACATGCGGACCGCGAGCTACATGAGGGCGATCGAGCGGGTGGCGTTCGTCCATCGTCTCCGCGGGGTCTACGCCTAGCGGTGCGGATCGAGCTGCTGGCGGTCGATCGACTCCGCTCGCCCTGGGCACGGGCGGCGGTCGAAGAGTACCTGGGTCGAGTCGCCCGCTACTGCGGCGTCGAGTTGCGGGAGGTCAAGGCGGCGCGCGGGGACGACGCGGCCGCGGTCGCCGAGGAAGGGGCGCGGCTCCTGAAGGCGGCGGCGATCGGGCCGTCGGACCGGCTCGTGGCGCTCGATCCGAAGGGCGAGGCGCTGCCGTCCGAGGGGTGGGCGGAGGCGCTACGAGGCTGGCTCGGCGAGGGTGTGGGACGGGTCGTGTTCGCGGTCGGCGGAGCCGGTGGGCTCGCACCCGAAGTGCGCGCCGCGGCCCACCGGACGCTGTCGCTCGGGCCCCAGACGCTGGCCCACGAACTTGCGCAAGTCGTCCTCTCGGAGCAACTGTACCGTTCGTGGACCTTGGTCCGAGGAGAGCCCTACCACAAATGAAGTAAGCTCACGTCCGCCTGGGGGTTACGATGAGCGAGAGGTTGGTCCAGACGGTCGCCCGGCGCGCGATGGCCGAGGGCGTCGGCACGTTCTTCTTCATCCTGATGGGGACCGCCTCGGTCGTGGTCGACGTCCGGACCGGCGGCGCGCTGGGGCCGGTCGGCATCGCCCTCGCGTGGGGGTTCGCGCTGACCGGAATGATCTATACGATCGGGCACCTGTCGGGGGCCCACGTGAATCCGGCGGTGACGATCGCGCTGTGGGCGGTGCGCCGTTTTCCGGCGCGCGACACGCTGTACTACATCCCGGCCCAGTGCCTCGGAGCCACTGCGGCGTCGCTGGTCCTGTGGGCGCTGTTGGGCGACCTGGGGGACCTCGGCGCCACCCGTCCCGCGCTGGACACGGGGGGCGCCTTCGCGGTCGAATGGCTCCTCTCCTTCGCCCTCATGTTCGTGATCGCGGCGGCGGCCTCCGACGAGCGGGTGGCGTACGGCTTCGGCGGGCTGGCGGTGGGTCTGGCGCTGTCCTTCGACCACCTGGTGGGGCTGACGCTGACGGGGTCATCCATGAACCCGGCGCGCTCGCTGGGGCCGGCGATCGTGGCCGGTGTATGGGATGCCCACTGGCTCTACTGGCTGGCCCCGATCTTGGGCATGATCGCGGCGGCCTGGACCTACGAGACCCTGCGCACGGCGCGGACCCCGGACCTGCAGACGCGGCGGGCGCGCCTTTTCGGCGTGAGCGGGGAGATCGGGCGGGCCCCGCGGGCGGAGCGGCGGCGGGGACGCGGCCGGCGCGCCGGCGTGGACCGGCGCAGTCGCGACATGGGGCCGCCGGAGGGGGTGTCCGACCGCCGGACGGGCCTGGACCGCCGGGAGAACCAGATCGAGGGCGAGCCCTGGGACAAGCCGGGTCTCGGATCTAGGGGGACGTAGACCCGTGCTCGGCGAGCAGGGCGTCGAACGTCGCCAGCGCGCGCCGCAGGTGGGGGATGACAATCGAGCCTCCCACCACGAGGCCCACGCTCAGCACCTCGAGGCACTCCTCGCGGTAGACGCCGAGTTCCGCCACCCGCTCCAGGTCCGCTCGTTCATCTCGGAGCGGAATTCCCGGAACCGCCGGATCGTCTCCAACCGATCGAAGTGGTCGTGGGCCATGGACCCAAGGTACCGCGGCCGGGGTAGAGCAAGCACGTCTGGGAAGCACTCCAGCGAGGAGCCCCGAAAACCGTTTCGAACCCGAGGAGATGCGATGAACCGGATCGGTACGTT
>DATLFF010000155.1:0-6239 GCA_035524915.1 Gemmatimonadota bacterium
AGTGGCCAGGATGCCGCCGTCGGCCGGATAGGCCCCGAGCGGGGCGCCGTCGACGGACAGGGCGAGCCGCACCACGCGCGGACTCCCGCCCTTGTGGACCACGGCGTCGTTCAGCGCGGTGTGCCGGGCCACCACCCGGCCGTCGCGGACGATCTCGGCGGTCAGCGTCATCCGGTCTTCCACCCCGGCCCGCCCGGAGAGGACCGCGTCGATCCGCTCGTCGAGGTTGGCCGGGGAAGCGGCGGTCAGGAAGCCGAGTCCGCCCAGATTGACGCCGAAGATCGGGATGGGCTTGCCGGCGAGACGCCGAGCGGTGTGGAGCAGCGTGCCGTCGCCGCCCAGGGTGACGACGAGATCGGCCTCCACCGAGTCCCACTCGATCGGGCCGTCGCCGACGTCGGCGGCGAGGGGCTCCACCCGGCTCTCCCAGCCCCACTCCCGGAGCGTCGCGACCACCCGCCGGAGCGCGTCGTCCACGCCGGGCCGCGCGTGGTTGGCGACGATCGCCGCGCGGCCGGCCACGTCCGGTGTCAGCGCGCGGTGGGCACGCGGGCGAGCGCCATCGCCGCGTCCCGGATCGAGGACGGGACGAGCCCGCACCGCTCGAGCTGGGACGAGCGCGAGGCGTGGTCCACGACCACGTCGGGGATCCCGAGCGACCGCATTTCGACAACCAGGCCCCGGTCGTCCAGCACCCGTCCCACGTTGGCCCCGAAGCCGCTCCACACCGCGCTCTCCTCGACCGTCAGGATCTTGCCGATCCGCTCCGCCAGGGCGAGCAGGAGATCCTCGTCCATCGGCTTGAGGTAGCGGCAGTTCACCACGTACGCCTCGACCCCCTGCTCGGCCAGCTCCGCGGCCGCCTCGAGCGCCGGACGCACCATCGTCCCCACCGCCAGGATGCAAACGTCGGACCCCTCGCGCATGGTCTCCCACTTGCCGATCGGGAGGAAGGTGAAGTCGGTCCGCGCGAGGTCCACGTCCTCGGCCACCGAGTCGCGCGGGTACCGCAGGCAGAACGGGTGCTCGCGCTGCCGGACCGCGGTGTAGAGGAGGTCCTGCAGCTCCTGCTCGTCCATCGGCGCCGACACGACCATATTCGGCAGCACCGACATGAATGCCACGTCGTAGGCCCCCATGTGGGTGGGGCCGTCGTTGCCGACCAGGCCGCCGCGGTCCATCACGAACACGACCGGCAGGTTCTGGATGCACACGTCGTGCACCACCTGGTCGTAGGCGCGCTGGAGGAACGTGGAGTAGATCGCGCACACCGGCGTCATGCCCTGTCGGGCGAGCCCGGCCGCGAAGCAGACCGCGTGCTGCTCGGCGATCCCGACGTCGAAGCCGCGCTCGGGGTAGGCCTCCAGGAAGGCCTGGACCCCGGCGCCGTCGGGCATGGCGGCGGTGATCGCGCACACCTTCTCGTCACGCCGCCCGATCTCCACCAGCGCGTGGGAGAACACCTTCGTCCACTTGGGCTTCGACGGCGGCCCCTCGACCTTGCCGCTCTCCAGGTTGATCGCGCCCACCCCGTGGTACTTCCACTGGTCGGCCTCGGCGAACGGATATCCCTTGCCCTTGACCGTCAGCACGTGGAGCAGCCGCGGGCCCTTGAGCTCCTTGACCCGCTCGAGCGTGTCCACGAGCTCGTCCACGTCGTGGCCGTCGATCGGCCCGAAGTAGCGGAACCCGAGCTCCTCGAACAGGAGCCCCGGCGTGATCAGGCCCTTCAATCCCTCCTCGAGCTTGTGGGCCACCGCGCGGACCTCGTCGGCCACCCTGGGGATCTTCCCCGTCAGGTCCCAGATCTCGTCCTTGATCCGGTTGTAGAGCGGGTTCGTGGTGACCTTGGTGAGATAGTTGTGCATGGCGCCCAGGTTCGGGGCGATCGACATCTGGTTGTCGTTCAAGATCACCAGCAGGTCGGTGTCGCGGTCGCCCGCGTTGTTCAGCGCCTCGTAGGCGAGCCCCGCGGTCATCGCGCCGTCGCCCGTCACCGCGATCACGTGGAAGTCCTCGTGCGAGAGGTCCCGCGCCACAGCCATCCCGAGCGCCGCCGAGATCGAGGTCGACGCGTGGCCCGCGCCGAAGATGTCGTGGGGACTCTCGGAGATGCGGCAGAACCCGGCGGGACCGCCCTCGTTGCGGAGGTCGTCCATCCATTCGTTCCGCCCGGTGAGGATCTTGTGGGGGTAGCACTGGTGGCCCACGTCCCACAGGATCTTGTCGCGCGGGCTGTCGAACACGGCGTGGAGCGCGACCGTGAGCTCGACCACGCCGAGCGGCGCGCCCAGGTGGCCGCCGCGCTTCGCCACGATCTCGAGCACCCGGTTCCGCACCTCGTCCGCGAGCCGGCGCAATTCTTCGCGGGAGAGGCCCCTCAGGTCCTCCGGGCCGCGGATCCGATCCAGCAGCTTCTCCATGACCCTTGAACCTAACTCGCCGGCTCGGGGCGGGGCAAAACGTTCACTCCACCTCGACCGTCACGCGCTGGACCCCGTTGTTCCCGTAGCCCTGGGCGTTCCACAGCGGCGCCAGGGGCTGGACCGCCCCCGAGGCGTCCGCCGCCCGGGCCACGACCTCGTGGCGGCCGGCTCCGCCGGGCGACCACTCCCACCGCCACGGGACGGCCGCGTGCGGGCCCGCCGACTCCCCCAGCTCGGCCTCGGCCCACGTCGCGCCGCCGTCCACGCTCACCTCGACCCGCTCGACCGCCGCGTCGCCGGACCATGCCGTCCCCGCCACCTCCACCGATCCCGCCGGGAGCCGGGCGCCGTCCTCGGGCCGGGCGATCACCGCCCGCACCCGAACTGTGGTCACGGGCGCTCGATCGGGGGCGACGGGGTCCCCGATGTAGATGTAATCCTCGGCCTGGTAGAACCCCTCGAACGGGGTCTCGATCGCCTCGATCCGCTCGAGCCACTTGACCGACGCCACGCCGTACCAGCGAGGCACCACCAGCCGCACCGGGCGCCCGTGGTCGGGGGGCAGCGGCTCGCCGTTCATCTCCCACGCCAGGATCGTGTCGGGATCGCTCGCGTCGGCGACCGGCAGGCTCCGCTCGAACGCCGCCGTCCGGCCCGGTTCCACCTCCCCGCGGTCGGCACCCGTGAACAGGATCTCCACCACCGCGTCCGTCACCCCGGCCCGGTCCAGGACGTGTCCCAGCGACGCGCCGGCGAAGCGGCCGGTCGAGACGGCATCCAGGTCCCACGGCGTGCCCCCGGGGGTCGGCCGCATCCGGGTGCGGCCGTTCCCCGCGCACTCGAGCGTCACCGCCACCTCCCGCCGCGGCAGATCGCCGAGCTCGGCCAGCGACAGCTCCAGCGGCCGCTCGACCGCCCCGCCGACCGACAGCCGCCACGCCTGCGGGTCGATCTCCGGCACGTCGAAGTGGCTCCGCACGTAGAAGAGCCGGTTCGGGACCACCGGCTCGGCCAGAGCCGCCATCGGCGTCCCGGCGTTGAACGGCCGCTCCGCCCGCACCACCAGATCCCGCTCCCGGTCGCTCATCTCCCACGCCTCGCGTTCAATGGATCCGCTCGATCACGAAGTCGATCAGCTCCTCCAGCACCCGCACTGGCCCGTCCGCGGCCGGCTCCGCCAGCCGGGCCAGCGCCGCGCGCGCCTCCCCGGCGGCGAGCTCCGCGTGCCGCCGCGCCTCCTCCACTCCGTGGACCGCCGGGTACGTGGCCTTCTCGCGCGCGGCGTCGGCGCCGGAGGCCTTGCCGGTTGCGGCCGGGTCCCCGACCACGTCCAGCAGGTCGTCGACGATCTGGAACGCGAGCCCCAGGTTCGTGCCGTAGTCCGACAGGGCGTCCACCCGGTCGGGAGCCGCACCCGCGGCGATCCCGCCGAGCGCGGCGGCGGCCGCCACCAGAGCGGCCGTCTTCCCGCGATGGATCGCCTCGAGGCCCGCCGCGTCGACGTCCGTCCCCTCGGCGACGAGGTCCAGGTACTGGCCCCCGACCATCCCCTCGGCGCCGGCTGCGCGCGCCAGCCGGTGGACCATCTCCGGCAGCGCCTCTTCGAGCTCCGGGTCGGTCCGGGCCGCGCGGGCCAGCGCCAGGAACGCCAGGTGCTGGAGCGCCGCCCCCGCCGCCGTGGCGGCCACCACCCCGTACACCCGGTGCGTGGTCGGCAGCCCGCGACGGAGCGCGTCATCGTCCATCGCCGGCAGGTCGTCGTGCAGGAGCGAGTAGGTGTGGACGAGCTCGACGGCCGCGGCCACGTCGTAGACGCCCTCGGACGCACCTCCCACCGCCCGGTGGGCGGCCACCGTGAGGAGCGGCCGCACCCGCTTGCCGCCCGCGCGGATGGCGTAGAGCGCCGCCCCCCCGACCGGGGGCCCGAGCCGCGTCAAGGCCCGCTCCAGCGCGGCCTCCACCGCGGGTCGCTCGCCGGCGAAGAACTCCTCGAGCGCGGCGGCCGTCACTCCAGGTCGAAGTCCTCGAGCGAGAAGAGCCCCTCGCTCCGTTCGATGATCTGCTTGATGCGCCCCTCGGAGCTCTCCAGCCGGCGCCGTACCCGGACCGCCAGGTCGACTCCTTCCTCGAACAGGGCGATCGATTCGTCGAGGGAGACCGCCTCGCTCTCGAGCTTGCCGACGATCGCCTCCAGCCGGCGCAGCTGGTCCTCGACCGCCGCCTCGTCTGGGGCGCCCTCCGCGCCCCCGGGCGGCCTCGCGTCCGCCCCGTCGATCGGGATCTGACTCATGCTACCTCCTCCGGTTCCGTGTGCGTGACCCGGGCCGCGGCGCGGCCACGGGCCAGGCGGACGTCGATTCCGTCGCCGGGCTCGAGCGTGGCCGCGTCGGTGACGGCCCCGCCGTCCGGGCCGCGGACCACGGCATAGCCGCGGGCCAGAATCGCCAGCGGGCTGGCCGCGTGGAGCCGCTCGACCAGGTGGTCGGCGCGCGTGCGGACCCGCTCGTGGCGGCGCGCCACCTCGCGCCCCAGCCCGCGCGAGCGTTCCAGCCCCCGGCGGGCCCCGGCCAGCCCGGCGACCGGCCGGGCGGCGAGTCCGGCCGCCGCGTCGCGCAGCTCGAGCCGCCGTGCGTCCAGCCGCCCGGCCAGCGTCGCCGGCACCGCCTCCACCGACTCCGCCCACCGCTGGCGGTCTTCCCTCAGCCGGTCCCGCACCCGGCGGAACCCGTAGCGCTTGATCGGCGCCAGCGTGGCCTCGATCCGGCGCAGGCGCTGGCGCTCCATCGCGGCCGCGAGCCGGCGGAAGCAGGAGACGACAGTCCGCGCGATCGCGCGCGCGTCGGGCACCGCGTGCTCGGCCGCCGCCGACGGGGTCGGCGCGCGCAGATCGGCGGCGAAGTCGGACAGCGTGGTGTCGGTCTCGTGGCCGACCGCGCTGATCACCGGGATCGGGCTCTCCACGATCGCCCGCACCACGACCTCCTCGTTGAACGCCCACAGGTCCTCGATCGATCCCCCACCCCGGCCTACGATCAGGACCTCGACCTCCCGCCGCGTTGCGAACCAGCGGATCGCCCGCGCGATTTCCGGCGCGGCCTCCCGGCCCTGGACGGGCACGGCCTTGAGCCACACCGCGCTGGACGGGGCGCGACGGCGGATCACCGTGCATACGTCGCGGAGGGCCGCTCCCTCCGACGAGGTGACGAGCCCGATCACCCGCGGCCAGTGCGGCAGATCGCGCTTCCTCTCCTCGGCGAAGAGCCCCTCGGCCGACAGCCGTTCCTTGAGCGCCTCGTACTGCAGCCACAGCGCTCCCCGGCCCTGGGGCCGCACCTCGCTCACCTCGAGCTGGAACTGGCCGCGCGCGCGGTAGATGACGGGGCGCGCGATCACGACCACGTGCGCCCCGTCGGCCAGCGGCAGGGCGAGGCGCTCGGCGTCACGCCGGAACATCACGCACCGCACCTCGCTCGCGCGGTCCTTGAGCGTCCAGTACATGTGGCCGGACGTGAAATGGTGGTGGAAGGAGGAGATCTCGCCCTCGACCGCCACCGTGCCCAACTCCGCCGAGAGCGCGCTGGACGCCCGGAGGACCAGCTGGCTGACGGTGAGGACGTCGACCCGGGCCTCGGACGGCGCGGGCCTCACCGGACCGGCTCCACGGCGGGCGCTCCGGCCGCCCGGCGGGCGGCGCGGAGCGTGTTCTCGAGCAGCATGGCGATCGTCATCGGGCCCACGCCTCCCGGCACCGGCGTCAGCCATCCGGCCACCTCGCCCACCGATCGGGCGTCCACGTCGCCCACCAGCCGGGAC
>DATLFF010000156.1:0-6353 GCA_035524915.1 Gemmatimonadota bacterium
CCGCTGGTGGGCGGTGACGATCGCCTCCGCGCCCTCGGCCTCCGCGGTCTCGCGGAGAAACGCGTAGCGGAGCTCCCGCGCCGCGGTCATGGGACCCCGTCCGGTCTCTGCCGCCCGCGCCGGCGCGTCGCCGCGGCCGAGCCGGGCGGCCACCCCCCACCGCCGGGCGACCTCGGCCACGAACCGACCGTCCTCGGCGGACTCCTCGCCGCGCGTCCCGTGATCGAAATGCGCCGCGACCAGGTCCGCCGGCTCGGCGGCCCCCTCGCGCGCCAGCAGCGCCAGGAGGGTCATCGAGTCGAGCCCGCCCGACACGGCCACCACGGCCCGCCTCCCCTCGGGGAGGGCGAAATGGCGGTCCCAGTGGTCGCGGAACGCCGTGGCGAGGTCGCGCGTCGGTCGGGTCATGACGGGACGCCCGCCGGGTCCGGAGAATCGGCGAGCGAGGAGGAGACTGGTGGCGGCGGCAGGATTTGAACCTGCGACCCAGGGCTTATGAGTCCCTTGCTCTACCAGGCTGAGCTACACCGCCACGAAAGACGGCCGGAAAATACGCCGCAGAGAGGCGGGCGGCACGTCGGCGGCGGGGCCGGCGCTGTGGAACGGCGGGGCGGGGCGGCGGGCGCGTCGGGTCAGTCGCCGGGCAGGGTGTCGGCCGTTGGACCGGCCGGCCGCGGCTCGTCCAGCCACTGCCAGCGGGGATCGGTGGAGGTCGCCCGCGGCTCGGAGACCGGCCGGTCGACGGCGCCGGCGGGGACCGCGCGGTCCGGAGCCTCGCGGGCTTCGCGCGGAACGGAACCGACCGGGGCTTCGCGCGGGCCCGCGCGCACCTCGGGCACGGGCGGCTGCCGCGCCGCCTGCACGGCCACCGACTCGGCGGCCGCCTTCCGCACCTCAAGCGACAGGGGCACGATCCGGTAGACGAGGTCGCCCGGCCGCACCATCCCCTTCTCGCGCGCCAGCTCCTCGAGCGCCAGCGGGTCTCCCTCGACCGCCGCCAGGCGCTCCTCGAGCTCCGACCGCTGCGTGGCCAGCTCCTCGATCCGCTCCTCGGTCCGCCGCTCCTCGAGCCACAGCAGCGCCAGGTGGTGCGGCCGGTGGTCGCCCGCGAAGAGCCCGTACCCGAGGAGCACCGCGGCGAGGGCCCAGAAGAGCGCGCGGCGGGTCCGCCGCTGGCGCCGGTCCGCCAGCTTCCGCGTGCTCACGCCCGTCCGCCGATCGCGGAGGCGCCGGCGTAGCGGGCCCGGCTCCCCAGCTCCTGCTCGATCCTCAGCAGCCGGTTGTACTTGGCCGTCCGCTCGCCGCGGGCGGGCGCGCCCGTCTTGATCTGGCCGGCCGACGTGGCGACCGCGAAGTCGGCGATGAAGGTGTCCTCGGTCTCGCCGGAGCGGTGGCTGATCACCTGGCGATAGCCGGCGGAGCTAGCCAGGTCGATCACCGCGAGTGTCTCGCTGACCGTGCCGATCTGGTTCAGCTTGATCAGGATCGAGTTGGCCACGCCGCCCTCGATCCCGCGGCCCAGCCGTCCGGGATGGGTGACGAAGAGATCGTCACCCACCAGCTGGATCCGGTCGCCCAGGCGCTCGGTCAGGATCCGCCAGCCGTCCCAGTCGTCCTCCGCCAGCCCGTCCTCGATCGAGACGATCGGGTACCCGTCGCAGAGCTCCACGTAGGACTCGACCAGCCGCTCGGCGCCGAACGGCTCCCCGCCCCGCTTCTTCCACCGGTAGCGACCGCTCTCCCACAGCTCGCTGGCCGCCACGTCGAGCGCGAGCGCCACGTCGGTGCCGGGGACGTAGCCCGCGGCCTCGATCGCCTCGACCAGCAGGTCGAGCGCGGCCTCGTTCGTGTCGAGGTCGGGCGCGAATCCCCCTTCGTCTCCCAGGCCGGTGGAGAGCCCGCGCGACGACAGCGTCCGGCGGAGCGCGTGGTAGATCTCCGCGCCGGCGCGCAGCGCCTCGGCGAACGTCGGCGCGCCGAGGGGGGCCACCATGAACTCCTGGATGTCGACCGTGTTGTCCGCGTGGGCCCCGCCGTTGAGGATGTTCAGGAGCGGCACCGGCAGAAGCGTGGCCGTCTCCCCCCCCAGGTTCCGGTAGATCGGCGATCCGGCCTCCGCCGCCGCCGCCGCCGCGACCGCCATCGATGCGCCGAGCAGCGCGTTCGCCCCGAGGTTCGACTTGTCGGCGGTGCCGTCGAGCTCGATCAGGCGGGCGTCGACCGCGGGCTGGTCGGCCACCGCCATGCCGCGAAGGGCGGGGGCGATGGTCTCGCGGACGTGCGTCACCGCCCGCCGGACTCCGGCGCCGCCGTAGCGGGCGGGGTCGCCGTCCCTGAGCTCCAGCGCCTCGTGCTCCCCGGTGGAGGCGCCCGAGGGCACGGCCGCGCGGCCGCGCGCCCCCGAGGCGGTGACGCAATCGACCTCCACGGTCGGTCTTCCCCGGGAGTCGAGGATCTCGCGCGATTGAAGGCCGACGATCTCGCTCATGCCGTTCGCGGAGGTGGAAGGGACGGAGCCGGGCGACTCGTCTTGGATGGGTGGTGAATCCTATTCCGCCCCGGGGAGGGACGCAAGGGCGCTCGGCCGGACTTACGCGAAGTGGTCCCAGGAGCGGGCGGGGAGCGGGCGCGTCCCGCCGTCCTCCCGCAGATGCACTCCGTCGCCCGCTTCGATCGTTCCGATCCGCGTGAGCGGGATCCCGTGCTCGGCGGCGAACGGACCGGCGAGGGGATCGAGCGCCCCATCCGGCGCCGCGAGCAGGAGCTCGAACTCCTCGCCGCCGTGGAGCGCCCACTCCAGCGCGTCGCCGTCGAACTCGGCCGCCGCCCGCACCGTGGCGGGATGGAGCGGGACGAGCGCGGGATCGAGGACCACTCGGACGCCGCTCCGCCGCGCCAGGTGGCCCGCGTCGCCCGAGACGCCGTCGGAGACGTCGATCGCCGCCCGGATCTCCGCCCTGTTCCGGAGCCACGCGACCTCCGCCGTTCGCGGCTCGGGCCGGGCGAGCCGCGTCAGCGCGGGGTGCGCTCCGACTTCCGTCCGCGGATCGAGCCCCGCCCGGCCGGCCGCCTGGAGGAGCGCCACCGCTGCGGCCGGAGCGCCGAGTTCGCCCGTGACCCACAGCGCGTCGCCCGGCCGGGCGCCCGATCGGCCCAGCGGCGCCCCGCCCTCCACCCGGCCGAGCGCGGTCACGGTCAGGTGGAGGGACCCCTCGGCGCGGGAGAGGTCGCCGCCCAGGATCGGGCAGCCGGCGCGCGCGGCCAGCTCCGCCATCCCGGCGTAGATCCCCTCGATCCGCTCGGCGAACGTCTCCGCGGGACCGGCCGCCGCCACGAGCGCCCCGGCTGGCGTGGCGCCGGTCGCCGCCAGGTCGCTCAGGGACGCGGCCAGGGCGCGGTGGCCGACGTCGGCCGCCTCCAGCCAGTCGAACCGGAAGTGGACTCCCTCGACCAGCGTGTCCACCGTCCACGCCCAGGCCTCGCCCCCCGGCCCCTCCAGCACGGCCGCGTCGTCGCCGATCGCCGGCCGTCCCCGCGCGACGGAACCCTCGCCCGCGGCGCCGGCCCTACGGAGGATCGCGGCCAGCCGGTCGATCCACTCGAACTCGCCGATCGTCACCGCGCGTGGCGCACGTCGACCACCAACCGCGGCGGGTCGTCGAGCTCCAGCACCCGGTAGGGCTCGGGCGAGTCCACCGCCAGGACGAACACCACGACAGCCTCGAAATCGCACGTCCGCGCCACCGAGAGGACGCGCGCCAGGCCGGGCGTTGCATCCAGCGCACCGGCGGTGGACCGGCCCTCGTCGTCATGGGAGCGGGCGGGCTCGAAGCGGACCTCGAGCCAGCCGTCGCCGGGAAGCGGAACGGACCGGCCCGAGCCGCACTCCCGAACGGGCCGATCCACGTACTCGACCTTCCAGCCCGGCCGGCCTTCGCGGAACGTCCACACGAGACGGTCGAACCCCGGATGCCGGCCCGCGCGGACCTCCACCAGCGTCGCGATTCCGTCGGGGTCCGGATCTCCCTGGAGGATCCCGGCGGTCCATCCGGCGGTGGGACCGGACGGGTCCACGGGAGCCGCCCGCGGTGCGGAGTCGGCCGGCGCGGAATCGGCGGGCGCGGGATCCGATGGAACGGAGTCGGCGGCGGCGGAGTCGAGCGGCGCGGGATCGTCGGTCAGGCGGATCGTGTCGCGCGCGGGAGCCGGAGCGCCGCCCTCCGGCGCTCTATCACGGTCCGACCCGCCGCAGGCGCCGGCGACCAGAGCGGCCAGGACGAGGACCGGACCCCGCGTCATTCGCCCTCCGCGGCGCGCCAGGCATAGCGGCTGACTCCATTTGGAGTCGAGGCCCAGACCGCGTCGCCGTCGGCCAGGAGGTGCCGGACCGGCGCGCCCGCCAGGCCGTCCGCCTCGTCCCAGCGCTCCCACTCGTCGGTGTCCCGCCGCCACCGCGCCAGCCCGCGGTCCGTCCCCACCCACACCCGCGGGCCCTCGGCCGCGAGCGCCAGCGGTGCGCCGCCCAGACGGAGGTCCTCGCGGCCCACGCGCGTCCACCCGCCCGATCGGAGCTCGCGCGCCTCGAGGCCCCAGTCGGTGGCGACCAGCAGGAGTCCTTCGGCGAGGACCAGGGCGCGAACGGTGCGGCCGAGGGTGGGGACGATCGTGGCGTCGCCGTCGCGCCCGACCGCCCAGAGACCCCCGTCGGTTCCCGCGAAGACCCCCTCCGGTCCCGCGGCCAGGGCGGTCACCGAGCGCCCCCGGAGCCAGCGCCCGCCGGCGGCCGACGTCGCGCGGTCCCACGCCACCAGGCCGTCCCGCGCCCCCACCCAGAGGGTGGGCCCGTCGACGGCCACCGCGGTCAGGGGACCGGTGAAGGGGCCCTCGAACGCCCCCCACGTGCGCCACTCCCCGCCCGTCCCGCGGACGAGACCGGCGTCCGTCGCCAGCCACAGCGTGTCGCCGATCGCCACGGCGGCGTGGGCCGCGGCGGCGGCGAGCCCAGCGTCGAGCCCCGGCGCGGCGTAGCTCCAGCGGTCCAGCCGCGGCGAGGCGTGAGCCAGCGCCACCGGCGCTTCGTCGCCGAACTCCACCTCGGCGCGGAGACCTCCGGCGAGGGCGGAGAGGCGGGCGGCCATCGGCTCGGCGCGCTCCGCGCCGGGCACGAACCAGTAGCCGTCCGCCGCCCGCACGACCGGTCCGCCGGCCGGCCCTGCGAGACCGAAGTAGAGCGGCTCCCACGCCGCCCGACCCGCGCCCCAGCGGCGCGCGTTGTCGCCCCACGTGCCGGCGTACCAGTCGCCGCGGAAGTCCCGCGCGACCCCGGTCAGGGCGAAGAGGCGGCCCATCCAGGCGTCGCTGCGGACCCGCCGCGGGTCCATCCACGGGACCACCCGGGGGTCGAGCTCGGACGCCGGCACGGACCCCGCCAGCCGGGCATCCGGCGGCGGCGGGCCGGAGCGGGAGAGGAACGAGCTCCCGGACGATCCGCTCCACCATCCGCTCCCGGAAAGCACGAAGACGTTTCCGCGCACGGGATCGACGAGCACCCGCTGGACGGCGATCGGCGGCAGACCGGACACCGGCTCCACCTCGCCGGTGAAGGGCACGAGTCGAGCGAGGCCGCGGGCGGTCCCGATCCAGACGTCCCCGCCCACGGGCTCGGCGGCCAGCGCGGTCACCCGGCCGTCGGGGAGCCCGTCCGCGACGGTGACCGGGGCGAGCCATTCGTCCCGCAGGGTGTCGTAGCGCTCGAGTCCCGCGGTGGTGCCGAAGTACGCCACCGCTTCGGATGCGGCGGCGGACGTGACGTGGCGGAAGTCGGACAGCGTGATCCACTCCTCCGCCCGGGTGGTGGGTCCGGGAGCCGGAACCTGGCGGGTCCCCCCGGCGCCGGAGCCCGCCGAGGCGCAGGCCGCGGCACCGGCGATCGCGACGAGGCCCGCCGCGCGGGCGAGCGCGAGGAAGGACGGGCGGGCGGGCGCGCCGGTCACGGGAGACCCCCGTCCCCGGCCGTCAGGAGGGCCGCCCGCGGGTGGTCGAGCCGGGCGAGGAGGGCCCGCCCGCGGCCGGCGGAGAGCTCGCGGACGACGAGCGGCAGGTAGGCGAAGAGGTCGCTCGGCGTGAGCCCGCGCTCGCCGCGGTCGGCCGCCGCCCAGTCCGCCGCCAGGGCGTGGAGGAGCGGCGCGGCGCGGGCCGCGAGCGGCGGCTCGACGCCCTGCGCGAGGAGGCTCCCGGCGAGTCCCGTCAGGACGTCCCCGCTCCCGCCGGTGGCGAGGCCCGGGTTGCCGGCGAGGACGAGCGCGGCCCGGCCGCCGGGCTCGGCCACGACCGTGGGCGAGCCCTTCAGCGCC
>DATLFF010000157.1:0-12937 GCA_035524915.1 Gemmatimonadota bacterium
GCCAGGTCATGCTGAACGGCCGGCTGCACGACGCCGCCACCCTGGACGAGCGCTGGCCCCGCCCGCGCACCGCCGGCCCGTTCTGGTGGCAGGACGATGGGCCCTGGCCGAACCCCGCCGCCGGGCTGCGGCAGGCGGAGCGTCCGGCCGGGGAGGGGGCGGGCGGCGGCGGGCGGTAGGCGGGACGGCGTGACCACGCTCACGACCGTGATCGAGTACCAGCGGCTCGACGAGGTCCTCGCCCAGCCCTGAAGACGACGAGCTCAGTGGACCGGACGGGTCGAGATTACGATCGCCCCATGGCTGTGGTCGAGGCCGTACCGCGCGGAAGCGTCGAGGGGCCTCAGCCAGGTGATCGAGGTGACGCCGGAAGGCGAGAGGCCGCGCAGGACATGCACGTCGCCCATCCAGTTCCCGTCCATGTGGACCTGGACCTGACCCTCCGGACCGCTGAACGTGTCCGGGCCGCCCTGCGGCCGAAGCCAGCGCGGACGGAGAACCTCGATCACGGCATAGAGGTTCGAATACTGCCCCCGGTTCTGGAGCTCCTCGAAGGTGATGAGGTCCAGGCGTCCGCCGGCGTCCGCGCCGGTTCGGGCGGCGCACGCGGTGAGGGTGAGCAGGATTGCCAGACTCAGCAGGCCGTGCGTGGATCGCATGGTCCGGCCTCCTCGGGTTGATGGTCCGATGACGCCAACCGGGGCGGACGGCATCCGGCGCCCCGCCGGTCCGGAGACGGCGGGGCGCCGGGTCGAATGCCGCTGGAAATTACCGCTTCAGCCGCCCGTCACCAGCCGGAGTTCTGCACCAGTCGGTCCTCTCCGTCCACCTGGCTCAGCTCGATCTGGACCGGCGGAATCGGATAGAACTGATGGCGCTGTGCCACCGTAGCGGCCGCCGTCAGGTGAGCCATCCGGGTCGCCTCGACCTGGATATAGTCGTTCAGGACCGGCGCAAAGACGCCCCAGCGCTGCAGATCGAAGAGGCGGTGCCCTTCCATCGCCAGCTCGAGCCGCCGCTCGTACCGGACAGCGGTCCGCGCGTACTCCTGATCGGCGAAGGACCCGGGAGGGTACTGACCGATCTCGTAGTCCGCCCACGTGATCGACGCGTCGTCGATCGGGACGGCGAGATCGTCCAGCGAGTTCCCCGGCCCCTGCGCGACCTGGCCCGCGCGCGCGCGGATCTCGTTCACGATCAGCCGGGCGGCTTCAGGGTCTCCGGCCTCTACCTCCGCCTCGGCCAGGAGCAGCAGCATGTCCGCGTACCGGTACAGGTGGATGTTGACCGAGTTCAGGTGCTGCGCGTTCCAGCCCACGTTGCTCATGGTCCCATCCTCCGTGACGGCCTGTTCGTGAGCGTTCTTCTTCGGGCTGTACGGCCCACCGAAGCTCTCCTGCCGGATCCACGTCGGCTCGTGCGCGCCCCAGTCCTTGTAGGGCACGCCGTCACGACCGACCGTCCAGTCCAGCCGTGGATCCACCGGCGCGGTCGCTCCCGCCTCCATCTCCGCGTCGTTGGCGTTCCACGGGTCGAGCGCGCTCAGCGGCGTCATGCCGTCACTGATCGCCGCCGGGAGACCGGCGCCGTCCACCACGAAGAAGTTCACCAGGTTCTGCGACGGCTGATGGAACCCGCAGCAGCCGAACGGGCTCCCGGAATGGGGGAAGTTGAGCCGCTCGCCCCAGTTCGAGTTATCGCCGTTCGGATCTCCATCGTTCACCGAAGCCTGGTAGGCCAGGATCGTCTCCGGGCCGTTGGCGAACTCCGCGAGCCCCGTCCAGACCTGGTGGAAGTTCTCCTCCAGCTCGTATGGCCCGTTGTCGGCCACGTCCCGCAGGGTGGTCAGGCCGCCGGCGTAGTCCCCGGAGTAAACCTGAACGCGGCCCTTGTAGGCCCTGGCCGTCCACTGGCTCGCGCGCCCGACCTCGCCGTTCCGGGGCGTCTCGGGCAGCAGCCCGATCGCCTCGTCGAGATCATCGAGGATGAGCGAGATCACCTCGGCGCCGTCGAGATTGGCCTCCCGGAAGTCGGTGTCCTCCTCCGTGTAGTAGGGGATGTTCTTCCACATCTTCCACGCTTCGAAGTGGTAGTGGGCGCGGAGGAACAGCGCTTCACCCCGGATGCTCGCGGCCTGGGCGTCGCTCAGCTCGCCGGGGATCTGCACCACCTCGTTCAGCAACCGGATCGTCGAGTTCGTACGGGTGACCGCCTCGTACTGGGAGCGCCACTTGTCGTTTATGTACGATCCGGCCCCGCCCGTCCCCCACTGGTACAGCTCGATGGGGTTGATGTCGGGCTGGTCCGAGGCCTCGGAGCCCTTGTACGCGTCATCGCTCGGCACGCTGCCGAACGGCCAGTTGCTCGCCGACCCTCCCCAGCCGCCGGCGCCCGGGACGCCCCCGCCGAGCATCGCATACGCGCCGATCAGCGTGGCCTCGACGCCCGCCCGGTTGGCGAGGGTGAGGGCGTCCAGCTGGCCCTTGGGCGGCGATTCCAGGAAGTCTTCACATGCGGCGGTCACGGCGACCACGGCCAGGACCCCGATCACGATATGCTTCGTTGAGAGCTTCATGCTCGCGTGCCTTTCTCCAAGATTCGGATCCTCGTGGATTTGGACATTGCTCTGTGTTCTGCGGCCGCGCTAGAAGCCGAGGCCGAACCCTATGCTGATCGTCCGGCTAGTGGGGTAGACACCCCGGTCGATCCCCCGGGCCTGGTCGCGCACGTCCATGCCCGCCGCGTTCGCCTGCAGCGCCGGGAGCGACGGATCCAGGCCGTCGTAGCCGGTAATGGTGAACAGGTTCTCCCCGCGGATGTACACCCGCGCGTTGTCGAGCCCGCGGACGAGGCTCGGCGGGATCTGGTATCCCACCTGGAGGCTGCGCATCCGCACGTAGGAGCCGTCCTCCACGTAGAAGCTGCTCGGCTCCAGGCTGAACACATCGGTGGCATCCAGCCGTGGGTACTTCGCGTTCGTGTTCTCCGGCGTCCAGGAATCCGTCAGCAGGTCGCGACGCACGTTCGTCGGGAACACGGCGAAGACGTAGAACTCCTTCTGCACGTCGAAGATATCGTTGCCGAAGCTGCCGAAGACGTTGGCGCCGAGATCCCAGCGACCCCAGTCCAGGGTCAGGTTGAGCCCGGTCGTGAAGTCGGGGTGCGGGTCGCCGATGATGGTGCGGTCCGCCGCGTTCACGACGCCATCGCCGTTGACGTCGGCGAAGCGGAACCGGCCCGGCGCGGCGCCGTCCTGGTACACGGCATCGGGATCACCCGTCGCCGCCCGGGCCTGCGCGTTCAACGCGTCGATCTCCTCCTGGGTCTGGAAGAAACCCACGTGCTCGAGCCCGTAGAAGGAGCCGATGGGGTGACCGATCTGGTTGCGCGTCACCCCCCCCCCCGCCGCCGTGGCCGTCCGCGTGCCGACCGGGCCGAAGAAGAAGGTCCGCTCGCCGTCGATGCGAACGATCTCGTTGCTGTAGGTCGCGCCGTTCAGGTCCACGCCCCAGCCGATCCCGTTGGCGAAGGTTCCGCGGAAACCGAGCTGCGCGTCGAACCCGGTGTTCCTCACCTCGCCGACGTTCACGATCGGCGCGCTGGCCAGCCCCGCCGCGGCGGGGAGGGGCGGGTTGAAGAGCAGGTTGTCGGAATCACGCTGGTAGACGTCCAGGACGAAGGTCGTGGCCCCGCCGAGGAACTCGACGTCCACGCCCAGGTTCATCGACTCGTTCTCTTCCCACTTCAGGTTGGGGTTCCCGATGGCGACCTGGCGGTAACCCGGCACGACGCTCGTGTTCGTGCCGCCGATGTCGTAGAACGACGTGCCGACGGATCCGCCGAACCAGTCGACGGTGCGGCCCGCCGCGATGTTCTGGTTCCCCGTCACGCCCCAGCCGAAGCGGAGCATGAGGTTCGAGATGAGGTCGTTCTCCTGCATGAAGGCCTCCTCCGAGGCGCGCCAGCCAGCGCTCAACGCGGGGAAGGTGCCCCAGCGATTGTTCTCGGACAGGCGGGACGACCCGTCCCGGCGCAGGGTCCCGCTCAGGTAGTAGCGGGAGTCGAAGTTGTAATCGACCTTCCCGAAGAAGGACAGGAGCGAGCTCTCGCCGCCGGAGCTGGTCACGTTCCGGGTGGCCGGGTTACCGAGCGCCGGCTGGATGAAGCGCGAGTCGATGTTCGTCGACACCAGATCGGACATGCTGCCATTCAGGTTCCGGCTGCTGCCCCAGACGGCCTCCTGTCCGACCAGCGCGTTCAGGTTGTGCCGGTCCTGGAACGTCCGGTTCAGGTTGAGCGTGTTGTTCCAGGTGAACGTCGTGAAGCGGAACTGCCCCTCGAAGATCCCGTCGATGAAGTTCGGCTCGGAGTTCTCCGGGGTGATCGGGTTGTAGCCCCAGAAGAGGCCGTCGCCCCTGTTGATCCCGAGGCTGGAGTTCGCGTCCAGCCAGTCGGTCAGGCCGAGCCGCACGAACACGTTCCCGAAGATCCGGGTGTTCGTGCTCCGGTTGTCCTGCCCGTTCTCGGCGATCTTCACCGGGTTGGTGTTGTTCCCCAGCCCCGTGGCCTTGCCCGACGCGAAGTTCCCGCCGACGTCGTAGATCGGGATGACCGGCTGCGACAGGATGTTCTTGCCGAGGATGTTGCCCTCGCCGAAGTTGTCGCCGGCGATGCCGCCGTAGGCCTCCTCGACCGACACCGTGAGGTTCTCGCCGATCGTCAGGCGCCCCGAAGTGAAGTCGCTGTTCACCCGGACGGTCCCGCGCTCGAACTCGTTGAAGATCGCGGTGCCGACCTGGTCGAAGTAGTTCACGCCGACCGCGTAGCGGGCGTTCGCACTGCCGCCGCGCACCGCGATGTTGACGTCCTTGACGTCACCCGTGCCGAAGACCGCGTCCCACCAGTTGGTCCCCTGGCTTCCCGGCATGATCAACAGGTTAGGGAAGGAATACACGCTCTCATCGATGCCGGTGATCCGGCCCCACTCGTCCCGGGTCCCGACGCCGGAGGGGGCGTAGATGTACTGCGGGATCGACGGGTTGTCCGGGTCCCCGTAAATGGCCGTCAGCCAGTCCGGGATCACCTGCCCCGAGTTCACGTAGCGGCGACGCTCGAACTCGAAGTAGTCGAGCGGGTCCGTCATCAGGAAGTCGTCGTAGCCGCGGACCGGCTGCGAGAGGCCGAAGCGGGCGTCCACGCTGAACTGCGGCGCTCCGCTCTGCAGGCCCTTCTTCGTGGTGATGATGATGACACCGTTACTGGCCCGGGAGCCGTAGATGGACGCGGCGGACGCGTCCTTCAGGACCTGGATGCTCTCGATGTCGTGCGGGTTGAGGAAGTTGGCGAACGTCTCCTCGACCGGCTGGCCGTCGATGATGTACAGCGGGTCGTTGTTCTGGAAGGAGCTCACGCCGCGGACGCGGACCGTGCTCCTCGACCCGGGCGACCCGCTGTTCTCCACCACGACGCCCGGTACCGCGCCATCGAGCCGCTGGAGCACGCTCGCGGAGGTCTCCAGCTCGAGCGCATCGGCGTTCACCGTGGAAACGGCGGACGTGATATCCCCCCGCCGCTGCGTCTGGTAGCCGGTGACCACGAGCGCGTCGAGCTCCGTGGCCGAGATGCCCAGCGTGGCGTCGACGGTCGACCGCCCGTTGATCTCGAGCTCCATGGGGGCATACCCGATCCGGCTGAACTGCAGCCTACCGTTCGCCGGGGCCTGGATCACGTACCGGCCTTCCGCATTGGTGAACGTGCCTCCCGGGAGCCCCACCAGCTGCACCGCCACTCCCTCCAGGGGCTGCCCGGTGGAGCCATCCCTCACCGTTCCCGTGACCGTGGTCCGCTCCTGCAGTCCTTCCGCGGCTGCCGGCAGCGCGAACAGCGCTGCGACGAGGGCGAGCCTCGCGATCACGGACAAGATCCTGTCCTGACTCAGAATTGACATCTGCGCGGCTTCCTTTCGTTGGAGGTGTCGTGGATCAGCCGTCGATGTGACACGAACTGCGCGGTCGCGCGCCGGCCTTCGGGCGCTACGCTTCGCTCAGCCGGAACACATCGCTACTGCTGCATCGGAGTGCGGGAGACGAGCTCCATCTCCCGCGAAAGATCGGGCACCGCCGGTCGGCGGGTTCTTTGACGATTTGGTCTCTTGTAATGCAGGTTCAGTGGTGCACCTGTCAAGACCGGCGATCGTTCCGCAGGTGCGGTGGTGCTTGTGCGGCGGGGGCGGTCCGGCCACCTTGGATGGGCGCCGACGTCGCCCGTCGGGCCCCGCCGGACCCCGCACGAGAGATCACCGCTCCGATGTCCACGCCGCAGGCGCCGATTCGAACGTCCGCTTCACGGATCCCGGCGCTCCTCGCGTTCCTCGGGCTCCTTCCGGGGCTGCCGGGTGGGGCGCCGAGCGGGGCTTCAGCCCAGGTCGGCAGCGCGATGTCCCGACTGGAGACGCTGGACCTCGAGCAGATCGAGCTGGACGGCGTCACCGTCGTCTACTCGGCCACGGACCCGGCGAGTCTCGAGGGCGAAGCACGCCGCACCGGCGCTTTCCTCGCCGAGGCGGCCGGCTTCTTCGAGGCGCGGCTCGGCCAGGGGCTGCACGTCATCGTCGCGGTGCTGAACGCGCGGGATTTCCGGACGGTGAGCATGGGCCGACACGCCAGGACCTTCAGCGCTCCCGTCGACCGCCTCGTGGTGGTCCCCGCCCGGAGGGACGGGTTCGTGCTGGAGGGCGGCCAGGATCGCACCCGAGCCCACCGGATGCTCGACGTGATCCGGCTCCACGAGCTGAGCCACGCCGTAGCCGCGGCCTACCTCTACCCGGCCGGCTTCGACGACGACCGTCCCCCCGTCCGCTGGTTCGACGAGCTGATCGCCAGCTATCTCGCGCACGCGTACATGCGCGAAGCGATGCCTCAACTGGCCGACTTCACCCAGGCGCTCGCCAGGGACATGATCAGGACCGGGGCTCCCCACTTCGCCTCGCTGGAGGCCTACGAGCGCCATTACGGCGAGTACATGGCTACGCCGCAGGGCACCAGCACGCTCGACTGGTTCCACAACGTGTTCAACCGCCGGGCCGCGGAGCTATACGACGAGTACGGGCTCGACTTCTTCCGTGAGATCCGGCGGCGGCTGCCGTGGATGAGGTACGAGCTGTGGACCACCGACTCGCTCCTCCTGGCCCTCGAAGAGATCGCGCCGGGGTTCTTCGCCTGGGCGGAAGAGCTAGAGTACCTCGCGCCCCGCCGATAGCCGACGGGCGGCCGGGCAGCGCCGATGGGACCATGGCGGTGGTTCAACGGGTAGGGTGATCGGTAGCGCGCGCTCGAATCTGGCCACCGGTGTCGCAGGAGTATCCAATGCGAGTCCAGCCCCCCCGTCGCCGTTGCTCGGACACGGCCCCCCTCCTGGTGCTGGCGCTGTTCGTCCTGCTCGGCCCGGCCGCTCTGGTCGCCCAGTCCCCGTCTCCGCCCGACTCGGCGGCGCTGGTCGAGGCGGCGCGGGAGGCCCAGCGCGATTTCGAGCGGTTCCGACAGCACAATATTCCGCGCGACCGGGCGCCGCGAGCGGGGCGCTGCGACCGGCTGATCGGTCGGATGTGCATCTGGTTCGGTGGGGAAGGCGAGGCCAATTTCCCGCCGGAGCCGGAGGAGACCGGCAAGATGCGGAGGAGCCTGATCGGAACGCTGTTGCGGGCCCGCCACGAGATCGCGGATCCGTGGGTGGTGGGGCAGCTGGTCCACTACATGGTGGAGGCGGGCGAGTACGACGCGGCGGAGCAGGTCTCGGAAGTGTGCGGGATCGAGGCCCAGTGGTGGTGCACGGCCCTGACCGGCTACTCGCTCCACGTGCGCGGGGATGTGGTCGCGGCGGAAGCAGCCTTCCGGGGGAGCCTGGCCATGATGCCCACGGACGAACGCGAGCGCTGGGCCACGTCACGGTACGTGTTGTCGGAGGAGGGCGTGGAGATGTTCCAGACCCTCGAGCCCTCCGCCAGGGAGCGCCTCCACGAACTGTTCTGGCGCCTTTCCGACCCGCTGTTCCTGGTCGACGGCAACGACCGGCTCACAGACCATTTCGCCCGCCTGGTCGAGGCCCGGAACCACGTGGACGCCGCGCACCCACACGGGCTGGAATGGGGCGTCGACCTGCAGGAGACGCTGATCCGCTACGGCCGGATCGTCGGCTGGAGCCGGGGGTCCTCTCCGGTCGCCCCGCAACTCGGGAGCCGGCGACTCCCGCAGGACAACCGCGGGTTGGTGGGGCACCACCACCCCATGAGCCGAGGCTACCTGTTCCCCGAGGCGTTCCTCGAGTCGCCGGCGGACATCCCGCCGGAGAGCTGGATCAGCGCGCCCCGGGAGGCGCGGACGTGGTACGCGCCGCCGTACGCGCCCGACATGCGGGCGCTGGAGACGCAGGTGGGACGCTTCCGCCGTGGAGACGGGATGCTCGTGGTGGGTGCGTATCGACCGGCCAGGCCCGCCGACGACGACGGCACAGCGGGCGCCCCGGTCGAGGCGGGGCTGTTCCTGGTGCCGGAGGACGGCCGGCCGCTGCGGGCCGAGCGCGGCGATGTGGCGGAGGGCGTCTTCGCACTCCGGGCGCCGCCGGGCCGCTACGTGAGCAGTCTCGAGGTTCTCGACCCCGACGGCCGCCGGGCATGGAGGGCACGGCAGGGCGTGCGCCAGGACCCGCTGGCACCGGGGGAAGTCGATGTCTCGGACCTCCTGATCCTGAGCCCCGACGCGCCATTTCCCGGGACCCTCGAGGAGGCGATCCCCCGCGTCCGGCCGGGCATCGAGGTGGGTCGGGGTGAGCGGTTCACCGTCGTCTGGGAAGCCTACGGCCTGGAGGTCCGGGAGCCCGTCCAGGTGACGCTCGGCTTCACCCGCGGGCGGCTGGGGTTCCTCGAGCGGGTGGGCGAGTTCCTGGGGATCATCGAGCCGGACCGCCCGGTGGAGGTGTCGTTCGCGGAGACCGCCCCGGACGAGGTGGAGTCGGTGTTCCGGGCGATGGTCATAGAGCTGCCGGACATCGATCCGGGGGAGTACACCCTCCATCTGCGCCTTGGCACGTCCGGCGGCGAAGGGGTGACGACCAGCCGGCCCGTTATCGTGGTCGAGCAACCTTGATCTGCGGATACCTGTCGTCGTAGAACGCGATGCGGTCCTTCAGCGCCACGTGCTCGTCAAAGGGATCCTCGTAGCTCCACGCGGCGTCCTCGAGCGTCCGGTCGCCGACCTTCAGGTCGAAGTAGTGAGCCGTTCCCTTGAACGGGCACTGCGTCGTCGTATCCGAGGGCTCGAGCAGATCCATGTGGATATCGGACCGGGGGAAATAGTAGCGGAGTGGATTGCCGTCCTCGTCGCCTTTGACTTCCTGTGCCCGGGCGACTTGCTCATCTGAACCTCACCCGGTCGGCGCGTCCCGGATCAGGTTACGACGGCGGGCGTAGCGGACCACGGCCTCCATCCGAAGCAGCTCCTGCCGCAGCGCATCCCGTCCGGCGGGCAGCAGCTCGTAGAAGCGCCGGGGCGCGCCGCCGGAGGCCGGCTCGTCGGCGGGGGCGTCCACCTCCTCGATCCACCCCTGGTCCGAAAGGCGGGCGACGGCTTCGTAGAGAGTGCCGGAGCCCAGTCGGACCGTCCCGTCGGTACGCTCCTCCACGCGCTGCTTGATCCCGTAGCCGTGCAGCGGGCCGGCGTCGGCGAGGGCGAGGAGGATCTGGAGCGTGCGTGTTGTCATGACGCGGTCATCCTTCGGCGCGGAGGGTTTCGGCGGGGTCGACGCCGCCAGCGCGGCGGGCAGGGATCCACGCGGCGAACACGCCGGCCGCGAGCACGAGGAAGGCCACGGCGGCATACGACGCGGCGTCGCGGCTGGTGACGTAGACCAGCACGTCGCCCATGGCACGTGAGGTCAGGACGGCGCCAGCCAGCCCGATGGCCGTGCCGAGCCCCACGACCGCGCCGGCCCGGAGCACGACCTGGCCGACCACGCCCCGGCGTGGAGCGCCGAGAGCCAGCCGGATGCCGATCTCGCGTGTGCGCGAGCGGGTCGCGTACGACGTGGTCCCGTACACGCCGACCACGGCGAGGAGTAATGCGACGGCGGCGAATCCGCCGAAGAGCGCGGTGTAGAACCGCGGCAGCGCCCGCTTCTCGGACGCCAGGCCCTCGACGGTCGCGATGCGGGAGACGGGCGTGCCGGGCGTCACGCGTCGGACCAGCGCGCGCAGCGCCGGGGCGAGGGCCGCGGCATGGCCGTCCGTGCGGAGGATGAGCTCCATGTCCGGGCCGGCGGCGCCGCGCAGCGGGAGCAGCACCTGCGGGCCGGCCTCCTGGCCGGCGTGGGTGCGGACGTCGGCGAGCACCCCTACCACCCGATACACGGGCTCGTCCTCCTGGCCCGACGCCACCGTCCGGCCCACGGCCGGGGTCCCCGGCCAGTACCGGCGCACGAACGCCTCGTTCACGACGGCGACGGGCGGCGAGTCGTCGTCCCCGGATTCCAGCGCGCGGCCCTCGACCACGCGGGCGCCCAGCACGCGGGCGTAGTCGCCGGCGGTGACGAGGGTGATCACGAACTGCGCCTGTTCGCCTTCCATCCCCTCCGGCCGATAGGTCGACGCCATGCGGGTCCCCGCGTACGGCGCCTGGGTCGCCACCGTCGCCGCCGTCACGCCGGGCAGGGCGCGGGCGCTCTCGAGGAGGCGGTCCCACACGCCGGCCCATTGCTCCCGATCGTATCCGGAAGCCAGGTCGATGCGGGCAGCGAGGAGACCCTCCGGCGCGAAGCCCGTGTCCTCGTTGGCAAGGCGGAGCAGGTCGTGGGCGAGGAGTGTCGAGCTCACGGCCAGCACGACGGCGATGGCGGTTTCCACCGCGATCAGCGCCGATCGCAGCCGACCCTCGCCCCGTCCGGCCGTGGCGCGGCGCGTCGGGGCGCCGGAGACGGCGGCCGCCCGGCCCGTGGCGCGGAGCGCCGGCAGCAGCCCGAAGAGCAGGACGGTGGCGAACGAAAGTGCGAGACAGAACGCCAGCCCGCGGCCGTCGACGGCGACTTCCGCGAGACGCGGCAGACCCGGCGGCGCTCGCAGCCGGAACAATTCCACGGCGCCCCAGGCCAGGGCGGCGCCCACGATTCCGCCCGCGACGGCGATCAGGATGCTCTCCGCCAGGACCAGCCTGGCCAGACGGGCGCGCGCGGCGCCCAGGGCGGAGCGGACCGCGAGCTCGCTGGCGCGGGCGGCGCCGCGTGTGAGCAGCAGGCTGGCGACGTTCACGCACGCGATCAGCAGCAAAAGCGCGACGGCCGCCAGCACCCGGCCCAGGACCGAGCCGATGTCGCCGAGCACGGCGCCCCGATAGTCGGCCACGGCGCCGCCCACCACGAAGGACGGCGTTTCGCCGCCGTACACCCCTGCCACGATGCGGTCGGCGTGGTCGTCCAGGGCGGGGAGCGTGGCCCCGGGGCGCAGGCGCGCCAGACCGGCCAGGAAGAACGTGCCCCGGGCCGCGCCCGCGTCCAGCCGCAACGGGATCCAGAGGTCGCCATGCTCCGCGATTTCCGAGGGCCGGTGGAACCCGGGGGCGAGCACGCCGACGATCATGTGGACGTCGTCGTCCAGCCGAATCGACCGCCCGATCACCGAGGGGTCGGCGCCGAAGCGTCCGCGCCAGTATTCCTGACCCAGCACGGCCACCTTCGGAGAGCCCGGCTCGTGATCCGCCTCCGTCAACAGACGGCCCAGCGCGGGGCGCGCACCGAAGAATCCGAAGAACCCGCGGCTCACCCGCGTGGCTTCAATCGCCTCCGGTCCGGCACCCGCGTCCAGGACGACGCCGCTCCCCGAGGCGGCGACCACCGCCTCCGCCGGACCCGGCCTCGCCTGGAAGTCGGCCAGCAGCGGACCGCTCAACGGGCCGACGGAGCCCGGATCGTGGCGAGCCTCGATCCCGATCAGCGCCAACCGCTCCGCCCCCGGATACGGCAGCGGCCGCAGCACCACGCGGTCGAGCACGCTGAACACACCGGTGGTGGCGCCCACGCCCAGTGCCAGCGTGAGCACCGCGAAGAACGCGAAGCCAGGGACGCGCCGCAACGAGCGCGCGCCGTACACGAAGTCGGCCACCCAGTCTCGCATGACGCCCCTCCCCGACGCTCGGGCCAGGAACCGATGCCGCCCCTGCTGTACTGCGCCGCGATCGGCGCCGCCCCCGATTGCCCTGGATCGCCGCCGCACCCGGAACGCGGCCAGCGCGTGGTCCAGGACCAGCGCTGCCCAGTACCGGATTCCGCCCTCGCCCGCGGCACGGGCATCGTGGTGGAACCGCGCCATCTCATCGCCATAACGAGCCCGGTAGTCGGCGGGATAGAGGCGAATCAGGAGACGGATGAAGCGGTCGGCCATCGGGATCCTCCGGGTGGAGAATGTCGGTCACCGACATAGTTACGCGCCCCGGCGTGCCGTGTCAAGCCTGCTCGGGACTCCAGACCGACACCTCCCGGCCGGCGGCCGCGACGATCACGCGCGGCGCGGTTCGAAGCGCGGCGGACGGGCTCCGCGGCGAGGCGCGTCCCGCGCGGCTACGTAGGCCAGCTCGTGTCCGGGCTCACGCGCGCGCGGCAGCAGCCCACCGCGACTCATGTCGCCCCGGCCGACGAACGCCTCCGGGAAATCGCTGGCGAACCGCCCGCGCGCGGTGCCATACTTGGCCCGCGGCCGCCCGACCGGATGCCGAGCGTCTGGCCCCTGCGGTCGCGCGTCCCGCTCGCGGAGAGGTGAGCCCATGCGCAATCCTGCCGGTTGGAACCGTCGTGAATTCCTGAAGGTCGGCGCGGTCGCCGGCGCGGCCGCGACGGTCGGCTGCGCGTCGCACGCGCTGCCGGCCGCACCCCTCCCGCGGCTCCGCACGCGGCTGTGCGA
>DATLFF010000158.1:0-3141 GCA_035524915.1 Gemmatimonadota bacterium
CCCGACTACCGGGCCTGGGTCCGGCTGAAGCGGGGGGACGCGCTCCTCGAGTGGCGCCCGGTGGCGAAGGACGGCTTCGATGTCCCGGCGCACCAGTCGACGTCCCGGCCGGCGGAGCTCGAGATGGGGCCGGGGGAGACCGCCGACTTCTCCTTCACCCCGGAGGACCCCGGGAGCCTCGTGATCGAGATCGGTGCGTCGATGGGAGAATGGTCGCTCGTCCAGCCGATCGAGGTCCGCTAGGGAGTCGGCAAGCGAGGGATCACGGCGAGCACGGCTCTTCGCCTGTCGAAGTACTTCGGGACACGGCGGAGTTCTGGCTGAACTTCCAGACGAGGTGGGATCTGTACTGGGCCGGGAAGAACGAAGCCCGGGGAAGGCCGTGGGCGGAGGTCGTTCGCGCCCCGGTCAAGGGGGGACCGCCCCGTATGCGCCGGCCAGCGCCTCCTCGATCGACAGACCCCGCCCCTCCGCACGGGCGCGCTCGAACGCCTCGGACCCCAGCGCCTCGCGGCACCGCTCCCGAAGCCGCTGGTGGAGGAGGAGGTCGACGGGGGACAGGGCCAGGCCGATCGCCTCCGTCTGTGTCTCGAAGGCCGCGAACAGGCGCGCCCCCCGCTGGTAGTCCCCGCGCACCGTCGCCAGCTGGGCGAGCGCGTCGATCTGGTTGACCAGCCCCAGCCGCTCGTCCGATTCGCGGGCAAGCCGAAGGGCCGCGGCGTACTGCCGCTCGGCCTCGTCGGGGTCGCCGAGCTCGAGCGCGATGTGGCCCAGGTTGTAGCGGTTGGCGATGTGGAGATAGCCCAGCTCCATCGCCTCCTGGTTCAGCGCCCGCGCGCGCTCCGGGTCGCCCCTGGCCCGGTAGAACTCCCCCAGGTTGGTCAGGAGGACGCCCAGCCTGCGGCCGTCGCCGATCCGCCGCGCGAGCGCGATCCCCTCCTCGGAGACCGCGATCGCCCCGGGGAAGTCGGCCTCGAGGCCTTTGAACACGTCGATCCGCGCGACGGCCGTCAGCGCCCGGACCAGGCCGCCCTCGTCTCCGTGCTCGCGCGCCAGATCGAGGGCCTGGTCGGCGGCCCGCCGGGCACCGGGAAGGTCGCCGAGAAAGGTGCGGAGGCCGGCCAGAGCGGAGAGGAGGCCGATCCGGGTGGGAGCCGAGAGCTCCGCGGGGACGGCCCGCGCTCGCTCCAGCCACTCGATGCCCTCGGCCATGAGTCCCTTCCGGTACCAGAACATCGCGAGCCCGGTCGCCATCTCCGCCGCCGCCTCGGCGGTCTTCGCGTCCGCCAGCCCCCACTCGAGCGCGGCGCGCACGTTGTCGTAGTCGCGGCCCAGGCGACGGCGGAGATCCGCCTCCTCGTCGGACGGGGATTCGACGCACCGCCGCACGAACGCCTGGCACAACTCGGCGTGCCGCGCCCGGGCTCGCTCGATCCCGCCCGACCGGGCCAGCCGGTCTTCGGCGTACTGGCGGGTCGTCTCGAGCATCCGGTAGCGCGTCTCGTCCGGCGCCGGGCGCTCGACCACGACGAGGGACTTGTCGACCAGGTGGGTCAGGAGATCGAGAATCGCGTCGCGGTCGATCCCGTCGTCCGTGCCTACGGCCTCGGCGGCCTCGAGCGTCCAGCCCCCGGTGAACACGGAGAGCCGCTCGAAGAGCGCGCGCTCGTCCGCCTCGAGCAGGTCGTAGCTCCAGTCGACCGCGGCGGTGAGCGTCTGGTGACGGGAGAGCGCCCGGCGGCCGCCCGACAGCATGCGAAACCGGTCGTGCAGACGGTCCGCGATCTCGTCGGGCGTGAGCACACGGACGCGCGCCGCCGCGAGCTCGATGGCCAGCGGGATCCCGTCCAGCCGGCGGCAGATCCGGGCGATCGCTCCGGCGTTCGCGGCGTCGATCTCGAATCGGGGGTCGACCAGCCGGACCCTCTCCTCGAAGAGCCGACCCGCCTCGCTCCGCGCGACCTCGGCCCGATCCTCGAGCGCTCCCGGGAGCCCCAGGGAGGGCACCGGCCAGGTGACCTCGCCGGCCGTGCCGAGCGCCTCCCGGCTGGTGGCGAGGATCGACAGGCCGGGCGCCGCACGGAGCGAGCGCTCGGACCAGGCGGCGGAGGCCTCGATCAGGTGCTCGCAGTTGTCGAGCACGACCAGGAGCGTCCGGCTCGCCAGGTGCTCGGTCAGGACGTCGTCGATGTCGCGTCCGGGGACGGCCCGGAGCCCGAGTGCCTGGGCGGCGGTCTGTGCGAAGAGACCGGGATCCGCGAGGGACGAGAGGTCGACGAACCACGCGCCGTCGGGGAACGCCTCCACCATCTCGGCCGCCGCCTGGAGGCCGAGCCGGGTCTTTCCGCTCCCGCCCGATCCGGTCAGGGTCAACAGCCGGTGCGCGCGCACGAGGTCCCGGATCTCGTCGATCTCGCGCTCTCGCCCGACGAAGCTCGTGAGCTGGACCGGCAGGTTGTGCGGGAGCCGGTCGAGCGAGCGGAGCGGAGGGAAGTCGTCCGGGAGATCGGCGTGCGCGAGGCGCCACATGCGCTCGGGCTCCCGCAGGTCCTTGAGCCGGTGGACGCCCAGGTCGACCAGCGAGGCCCCGTCGGGGAGGGATTCGCGAGTGAGGGCCGCGGCCGCGCCCGAGACCAGCACCTGTCCCCCGTGGCCGATGGCGAGGATCCGCGCCGTGCGGTTGAGCGGCGGCCCGAAGTAGTCGCCGCCCCGCTCCTCGGCCTCGCCGCTGTGGACCGCGACCCGCACTCGCGTGGCCACCGGGTCGTCGAGGTCGGCCCCGTCCGCCAGCGCCCGCTGGAGGTCGAGGGCCGTCCGGATCGCCTCCGCCGCGCGCTGGTACGCCACCTGGAACGCGTCGCCGGCGGTCGCAAACGGCCGCCCGCCGCTCGCCTCGAAGACCTCGCGCGCGATCCGGTCGTGGCGGGCCAGCGACTCGCCCATGGCGCGCCGGTCGCGCTCCCACGCGGTCGTGCTGCCCTCGATGTCGGTGAAGAGGAACGTGACGGTGCCGGACGGGGCTGCGGGCATGGGAATAAGGTGGGGGGATGAGCGGGAGTGGGGCCAGGGTGGCTCTCGCCGCCGGCGGCCCTAACATTCCCCGCACTCGCGGCGGGGGACTCCTTCCCCCGGGATCCTTTT
>DATLFF010000159.1:0-3055 GCA_035524915.1 Gemmatimonadota bacterium
CTCGGGGTGGACGTCTTCTTCGGCGGCGGGCGCTTCGGCGGGGCCGACCGGGTGGAGGTCGGCGGGGCGACGCTCGTGTTCCGGCGGGCCGTCCTGGCCACCGGATCGCGTCCCGCGCTGCCGCCGATCCCGGGCCTCGCCGAGGCCGGGTTCCTCACGAACGAGACGGTGTTCGATCTCGCCGAGCGGCCTGCCCGTCTGGCCGTGATCGGCGGCGGCGCGATCGGCTGCGAGCTCGCCCAGGCGTTCGCCCGCCTGGGCTCGAGGGTCACGCTCCTCGAGTCCGGCCCCCGACTCCTGCCGCGGGACGACCCCGATGCCGCCGCGGTGGTGGTGGCGGCGCTCTCGCGGGACGGGGTGGACGTCCGCACGGGCATCCGGATCGAGCGCGTGGAGCCGGCGGACGCCGCCGCGAGACTCGCGATGGCCGGCGAGGCACTCGAAGCCGATCGGATCCTGGTCGCCACCGGCCGCGTTCCGAACGTCGAGGACGCCGGCCTCGACGCGGCGGGGATCGAAAGCGGCCCCGGAGGCGTCCGCGTCGACGACCGCCTCCGGACGACGAATCCCCGGGTGTGGGCCGCCGGCGACGTGGTCGGCCCCCTGCGCTTCACCCACCTCTCCGACGCCCATGCCCGGATCGCCGTCCGAAACGCCCTCTTCCCGGGGAGCGCGAAGGCCTCGGACCTCGTCGTGCCGTGGGTGACCTACACCGACCCTGAAGTCGCCCACGTGGGCCACACCCCGGAGAGCGCCGCGGAAGCCGGCATCGAGGTCGACACCTTCACCGTCGAGCTGCGGGACGTCGACCGCGCGATCCTCGACGGCACGACCGGGGGCTTCGTCCGCGTCCACGCGCGGAAAGGGAAGGGAGAGATCGTCGGCGCCACCCTGGTCGCGCCCCACGCCGGGGAGACGATCGGCGAGGTCACGCTGGCGATGACCGCCGGGATCGGGCTGGCGAAGCTGTCGGAGACGATCCACCCCTACCCCACGGTGGCCGAGGCGCTCCGCCGGACCGGCGACGCGCACCGGCGGAAGTCGCTGACGCCAAGGGCGAAATGGGTGATCGAAAAATGGCTGGCCTGGCGGCGTTGACGGCGCGACTACACCTCGTGCTCCGTCCCCCCGTCCTCGTGCAGGTACCCGTCGTCCGGATCCTCCCCCGCCATCAGCGCCGACACGACCTTCGGCTGCAGCTCCCCCGACTCGTACATCTCGAGCGCGATGTCCGAGCCACCGATGAACTCGCCGCCCACGTAGACCTGCGGGATCGTCGGCCAGTCGCTGTACTCCTTGACCGCCTCCCACAGCTCCGGGTCGGCCAGCACGTCGACCGAGTGGATCTTCCCCTCGGCCCCGGAGCGCCGCAGCACCTCGACCGCGCGCGCCGAGAAGCCGCACCGCGGGAGATCCGCCGTCCCCTTCATGTAGATCAGCACGGGTCGCGACCGCACGTCCCGCTCGATCCGCTCCTTCATCTCCGGCGTCATGACGTTTCTCCCTCGGGCGTCGATTCGACTTGCTCCGGCGTCCACGCGCGGACCGCCAGGGCGTGGACGGTGTCGTCCTCGATCCAGTCCTTCAGCGGAGCGTAGATCATGCGGTGCCGCTCGATGGAGCCCTTGCCCCGGAACTCGGGCGACACCACGCGGGCCTCGAGGTGGTCGTCGGTGCCCGTCAGGTCGACCACCTCCACCCGGGCGCCGGGGAGGGCGGCGCGGAGGCGCTCGGCCACCCGCTCGCGCACGGTCGAAGGCCTCCCGGCCTCCCCTGGGGACTCTTCCGGTGCCATCGAGGCAAAATAGGGGCAGGGCCGGCGGGAGGCCAAAACGCGTTGACCGAGAGACCGCGCAGGCGGTATCTTAAAAGTCTTCCCATTTCCCTGTTCGCCCCGCGTCGGGCGGACCGTCCAAGACCGAAGGGAGAACGCGTTTGGCCCGCATATACGAGACCGTCATCATCTTCGATTCCTCCCTGCCCGACGAGCAGATCGAGGAGCGCATCGAGCGCTTCAAGGGCGTCCTCGCCAACGATGGCGAGGCCCCGTTCCAGATCGACCGCTGGGGGAAGCGCAAGCTCGCCTATCCGATCCAGAAGAAGGAGCAGGGCCACTACGCCGTGTTCCGCTACGAATCGCAGCCGGCGGCGCTGGCCGAGTTCGAGCGCCTGGCCCGCATCGACGAGATGGTGCTGCGCCAGCTCACCGTCGTGAACCCCGTCGAGCCCCGGGCCCCCGACGCGGAGCCCCGGCGCCGGCCGCCGTCCGACGAGGACGAATAGCCATGAGGATGCAGCGGCGAAAGACGTGTTACTTCTGCGAGAACAAGACGGTGATCGACTACAAGGACGAGCACCAGCTCGACCGCTTCACCAACGACCGGGGCAAGATCCTGCCGCGCCGGGTGACCGGGACATGCGCCCGGCACCAGCGGCTGCTTGCCACGGCGGTGAAGCGCGGGCGTTTCCTGGCGCTCATCCCGTACATGCCCGACCACGCGCTGTAGGGGGGGCGATGGCGAAGAGCACGGAAGTGATCCTGCGAGCCGAGGTCGTCGAGCTCGGTCACGCCGGCGACCTGGTCGAAGTGGCCCCCGGCTACGCCCGCAACTACCTGGTGCCCCGAGGGCTCGCCTACGTCGCCACCGAGGCGAACAAGCACCGTGTGGCCCAGGAGAAGAAGAAGTACGAGGAGCGGCTCGCCGCCGAGCGGGTCGAGGCCGAGAAGGTGGCCGCCACGCTCGAGGGCCAGGAGCTGCGCTTCGAGCGGATGGCCGGCGAGGAGGACCAGCTCTACGGGTCGGTGTCCTCGACCGACGTGGCGGACGCGCTCGCCGCTGCCGGCATCGAGATCGAGCGCACTCAGGTCCGGTTGGACCAGCCGATCAAGGCGCTCGGCGAGTACGACGTTCCGATCCGCCTCCACCCGGAAGTCACCGTCCCCGTCAAGGTGATCGTCGAGCGGGAGCGGATGTGACGTCGCGGCGCCCGCGCGCGCGCGGGCACGACGAGGAGGCGGTCCACGACTTGGCCCGGACGGCGGCCATCGAGGCCG
>DATLFF010000160.1:0-5692 GCA_035524915.1 Gemmatimonadota bacterium
GCCCGAAGAGCTCATGGGTCCCCGGGGCGGGGAGCTGGCGCTCGCCGGCATCGAGCACGTCCTCGAGGTCCACATCGGCCCCTTCGCCGTGCGCACGAGCTTCGTCATCGAATCGACGCTGTGGAATCGCGGCACCGAGCCGGTGAGGCTGAAAGTGCGGAGCTGCACCCTCGATGGAAGGGACGTGCGGGGGGAGGACTCGAGGCTCTGGCTCCACGAGCTCCCCGTGCCATGCGACGCGAAGTTCCGCGAGATCACGCTCGAGCCGGGCGCGAGCAGCGTAGAGGAGGACGCCCAACGAGTAGATGTCGGAGCGCGTGTCGGCCTGGTGGCCGTGGCGAAGGAGACATTCGGGGCTGATGTACTCCAGCGTGCCGATGCCCTGGCCGGGGCCGGTGGGTCCGGTGAGCCCGGCGTCCCCCGTCGTGACGCGGGCCACGCCGAAGTCGATGACCTTGAGGACGGAGTGGCCGTCCACCTCCGCCACGAGCACGTTGGAGGGCTTGAGGTCGCGGTGGACCAGCGTCTTCTGGTGGGCGTGCTGCACCGCGCCGAGGAGGGTACGGAACAGCCGGATCCTCGCCTGGAGGTCCAGGCCGCGACGCTCGCAGTAGGCGGTGACGGGCTCGCCGTGGATCCATTCCATGGCGAAGTACGGGAGGCCGTCGTCGGTGGTGCCGGCTTCGTAGAGCTCCGCGATTGTGGGGTGCTGGAGGGTGGCGAGCGTCTGGCGCTCGGCGCGGAAGCGGGCGACCAGGTCCGGAGCGTGCATCCCCGGCCGGATGACCTTGATGGCGACGTCCCGCCGCACCGGCTCCTCCTGGCGGGCGGCGTAGACCGTGCCCATCCCGCCCTCCCCCAGGACCCGGATCACGGTGTAGCGTCCGATCCGCTCCGCGTGGGCCCCGCCAAGCGCGTCGGAGGCGGCGGCCCCCACCGCCGAGGTCAGCCTGCGTTCCATGCGGTCGGCGGATGATCGCCTTATTCCTTGTACCTCCAGCCTGGCGGACGTACCGTTGGTACGGCCCCCCACACCCCGCGCGGCTTCCCACCTGACCTGAGGTCGTCAATGCGTGCATCCCCGGATCGCGAGCTGCCGGCGCGGCGGCGCGTCCCATGGACCTGACGCCCGGCGCGCGGCTCGGCCCGTACGAGATCCTCGGCGCCATCGGTGCGGGGGGGATGGGCGAGGTCCATCGCGCGCGTCACGAGAAGCTGCGTCGGGAAGTGGCCATCAAGGTGCTCCCGACCGCGCTCGCCGCGGACCGGGTCGGTCTGGCGCGGTTCGAACGGGAGGCGCGCACCGCGTCGGCGCTGAACCACCCGAACATCGTCACCATCTACGACATCGGTGAGCACGACGGCACCACGTACATCGCCATGGAGCTCGTCGAAGGGCGGACGCTGCGGGACCTGATCGCAGGGGACCAGCTGCCGATGGACCGGGTCGTCGGCATCGCGACTCAGACCGCGGACGGGCTGGCGAAGGCGCACGCGGCCGGGATCGTCCACCGCGACATCAAGCCCGCGAACGTGATGGTGACGGACGACGGCGTGGTGAAGATCCTGGACTTCGGGCTCGCCAAACCGCTCACCACACCTGCCGGGATGGGGATCACCCGGTCGACGCTGACCACCGCGGGTGAAGGGATCATCGCCGGGACGCCGCACTACATGTCGCCCGAGCAGTGGGCCGGCGGGTCGGTCGATCACCGTTCGGACCAGTTCGCGTTCGGCGTGCTCCTCTACGAGATGGCCTGCGGCGTGCCGCCCTTCGATGGGCCGTCGGTCAACGCGGTGATGACCGCGATCCTCACCCGGGATACGCCCTCCATGAAGGGGCTGCGGCCGGACGCGCCCGCGGCGCTGGGGCGCATCGTCGCCCGCTGCCTCGAGAAGGACCCCGGCGATCGCTTCGCCTCGACGGCGGACCTGACGACGGCGCTGCGGGCTTGGCAGGAGCGGCGCGTTCGGACGCAGGACGGCCTGCGGTCGCTGCTCCGGCGCCCGGCCGTGGCCGTCCCGATGGCCGCGGTTCTGCTCGTGGCGGCGATAGGCGGCGGGCTCTGGCTCCAGGGCTCGGAGCGGAGGTGGGCGGAGACGGCCGCGGTCGCCGAGATCGCGAGCCTGATCGAGGCCGGCGACGTGTACGAGGCCTACCGCACCGGGAGGAGGGCGGCGTCGTATCTGGGGGACGATCCGGAGCTGGCGCGCGTGATGGAGCGCATCACGCTCCCGACGACCGTCAACACGGAGCCACAGGGCGCGGACGTGTGGGTGAAGGGGTACCGCACGCCCGACGCGCCGTGGGAGCGCCTGGGCGTCACGCCCCTGTCGGTTCGCATCCCGTACGCGACGATGCGCTGGCGGATCGAGAAGGACGGATACGAGACGTTCGAGGGCGCGCCGTTCAGCGGCGCCGCCCTGGGCGCCCTCCGCAGCGGGCTTGTGCTCGAGCCGGTGGGCACCCGTCCGCCGGGCATGGTGCGCGTCCCGCAAGGGGTCCTCCCCGGGCTGCTGCACCTCCCCGCCCGCGAGGAGGGCCCCCTCGCCCGGCTCGAGACGTTCCACCTGGACCGCTACGAGGTCACGAACGAGCAGTTCCGGGCGTTCGTCGACGCCGGCGGGTACCGGAATCCCGAGTGGTGGGCGGAGCCGATGACGCGGGCGGGCGAGGCCGTGGCGTGGGAGGATGCGGTGGGCGGGTTCCGGGACACCACGGGTCGTCACGGACCGGCCGGCTGGGAGCTGGGCACGTACCCCGCGGGTGAGGGGGATCACCCCGTCGGCGGGATCAGCTGGTACGAGGCCGCGGCCTACTGCGCGTTCGCCGGGAAGTCGCTCCCGACGATCTACCACTGGTTCCATGCCATCGGGCAGCAGCAGCTGTCCGACATCCTCCTCCACAGCAATGTCGGCGGACCCGGCGAAGGGGTCGCGCCGGTGGGCCGGTTCGCGGGGCTGGCGGCGTACGGCACCTACGACATGGCCGGCAACGTGAAGGAGTGGACCTGGAACGCCACCGATGACCTCCGCTACATCCTGGGCGGCTCATGGAGCGAGGCGCGCTACGTGTTCCGGCATCTCATCGCGCAGGACCCGTGGGGTCGGCAGGCCACGAACGGCGTGCGCTGTGCGCGCTACGATGATCCACCCTCCGACGAGCTGCTGGCGCCGGTCTCGCCACGGCTCGAGTACGCGCCGGTAGAGCCCGTGGACGAGCGCGGGTTCGAGCTGATCCGCGGGCTGTACGCCTACGACCGCGACTCGCTCGACGCCCGCGTGGAGCGTGTCAATGACAGCCTCCCCGACTACCGCTGGGAGACCGTCTCCTTCAACACCGCTTACGGCGACGGCCGGATGGAGGTGCACCTCCTGATCCCGCACGACGCCGCGCCGCCCTACCAGTCGGTGATCTGGTTCCCCGGCGGCGACGTCTACGGGCTCCGCTCCAGCCAGAACATCTCCTCCTCCTTCCTCGTGGATTTCATACCGCGCGCGGGACGCGTCCTGGTCCACCCGGTCTACCACGGCATGTACGAGCGGCGCCGGCCACAGCCGGTGTCCCCGATCGAGTTCCGGGACGCCATGATCCACTGGGCGAAGGACATCGGCCGCACCATCGACTACCTCGAGACCCGGCCCGATTTCGATACCGACAGGATCGGCTACTACGGCTTCAGCAGCGGCGCCCTCTTCGGCCCGGTCTTCACCGCGCTGGAGCCGCGCATCGCGACCGCCATCCTCCTCGGCGCCGGCCTCATACCGGTGCGGCGCCGACCGGAGAGCGAGCCGACGATCTTCGGGCCGCGGTCCCGGACGCCGACCCTGATGGTCAACGGCCGGGATGACTTCATAGTGCCCTATGAGATCGCGCAGCGGCCGTTCTTCGAGATGCTCGGCGCGGCAGGAGACGACAAACGGCACGCGGTCCTCACGGGCGGCCACATACCGGAGCGGCTCGAGATCATCCGGGAGGTGCTGGACTGGCTGGATCACCGGTTCGGACCGGTGGAGTACCGGGACCCGGCGGCGGGATCATCGATCGCCGCGGGGGGCGGCGGGGGCGGCGGTTGACCACGCCCGCGGAGCCCATCACGGCGATGGCCCGGCTGGCCGAGGAGCTGGCCCCCGCCCTCGAGCTGATCCGTCCGGTCGGCGAGGGGTCGGCCGGCCGGGTATGGCTCGCGCGCGAGCCGGCGCTGCGCAGGCTGGTCGCCATCAAGGTGCTCGGGGAGGACCGCGCGGCCGACGACGTCGCCCGCCGCCGGTTCGAGCGCGAGGCGCGGGCCGCGGCCAGCGTGTCCCACCCGAACCTGGCCGCCGTCCACAGCGTTGGCTCCCTTGCCGACGGCCGCCCGTTCATCGTCATGGAGTACATCGAGGGACGCACGCTCGAGGACCTCCTGGCCGCGCGCGGGCCGCTGCCCGTGCCGCAAGCGCTGGCCGTCCTGGAGCCGGTGGCCGGCGCGCTGGCGGCGGCGCACCGGAACGGCGTGGTCCACCGGGACGTGAGGCCGGGTAACGTCATGCAGGAGGCCGACACCGGCCGGGTCGTGCTCCTGGATTTCGGGATCGCGGCCCTCCTCGAGACGGAGGTGGAGCGCGTCACGCGGCTGACCAGGGCGGGCGAGCGGCTGGGCGACCCGCGGCACATGAGCCCGGAGCAGCTGCGCGGGGAGCTGGTGACGCCGGCCTCCGACATCTGGGGACTCGGCCTCCTGGGCTACGCGGTGCTCGGCGCGCCGGACCCGTTCGAAGCGCCCACCATGGCGCGGCGACTGGTGATGATCCTGGAAGGCGACGCGCCGCCGCCGGGCGTCGGTGCCGAGCCTCGCCTCGGCGAGCTGCTCCGGCGGTGCCTCGACCGCAAGCCCGGCCGCCGGCCGCGTGCCGCCGACGTGGTCCAGGCGCTGGAGCGGATGCGGGCGCCAGCGGCGGAACCGACCCGGCCGGCCGCCCCCACGAGCGGGCCCGGCGTCGCTCACGCGCTCCCCGGCCCGCTCCGCGATTTCCTGGGCGAGCTGCGGCGCCGCAAAGTCTATCGCGTCGCGGCCGCCTACGCGGCGGTCGCGTTCCTCGTCCTCGAGGCCGCCGACCTGCTCGCCCCCGTCCTGACCGAACGGTCCGCGGACTTCTGGTACCGCGTCACCGTGGCCGTCACCCTCGCCGGCTTCCCCGTGGCGCTGGTCCTGAGCTGGATCTTCGACATCAGACCCGACGGTCCTCCCGACGCGGCGCCGCCGCTCCGCTGGAAGCGCCGCATCCTGCCGCTGCTGGGGCTCGGCGCGAGCGTAGCGGCGGCTACTATCCGGACCTCGCTGAGGCTCAGGCCTCCGACCACACCGCCAGCTCGTTCCCCGACGGGTCGGCGAAGTGGAAGCGCCGCCCTCCCGGGAACGCGAACGGCTCCGTCACGATCCGGCCCCCCGCCTCCCGAACGCCGGCCAGCGACGCCTCGAGGTCGTCGGAATACAGGATCACGAGCGGGCCGCCCGGCCGGACCTCCTCCGCCGGACGCACGCCCCCGACCTCACGGCCGTCGATGCTGATCCCCGCGTACTCCGGACCATAGTCGGTGAATGACCATCCGAACGCGGCGGCGAAGAACCGCTTCGCCTCGGCGAGGTCCGTCGCCGACAGCTCGATATAGTCGATCCCGTGATGGCGATGCTCGCCCGATTCCGCCATG
>DATLFF010000161.1:0-8350 GCA_035524915.1 Gemmatimonadota bacterium
GGAAGACGGCGGCATCGGTGGGGCGCAGAAGATGGCCGGACCGGGACGGGGGGTCAACCGCGCCCGCGGCGGGGCGCTCCCCGACCGGGGAAACCGCAGATCAAATGGATACATTCGAAGCACTGGAACTAGCTTTCTGCGGGGGCTTGACTTTCGAAAAGGAGGCAGTAGACTGCCAAGGTCCCGACGGTGTCCGGTCCCGGTCGACTACGGCGCCGCCGGCGACGTTAGGCCTGCGTTTCCTCCTGGCCTAAGACCGGAGGCCCCGTCCCTTGGACGGGGCCTTTCGGTTTCCGGGGCCCCCGCTCCAGCTCGGCCATCCACTCGTCCAGCAGCGCGTAGAGCTCCTCGAACGTCCCCGAATTGTCGATCCCCCGGTCGAACACGGCGTCGTCCAGGCCGGTCTCGGTGGCGTGGCCGCGCTGGGGCGCCCCGGGTTCGAGGCCGGCGGCAACCGCCGCCGGGCGGTCCACCCGCGCCAGCCGGAATCCCATCTCCCGCAGCCGATCCGCCTCGGGCGCGAGCCGGACGTCGTCGACCACGATCCGGCGCTCGCCGGCGGCCTCGACTCGCGCCGCCAGGCGGTCGAGCCAGACCGCGGGGTCGTACCGCCGGCCCACGTCCCCCACCTCCTGGAGGAGCCGCCGGCCGCGCGCGTCCTTGGCCCCGTCCCATCCCAGGGCGCGCGCGATCTCCTTGATCGGATCGGCCAGAGCGCGCCGCACGAACCCGTGGCGCTCCTCGAGATGCCGGGCGGCCGTTGTCTTGCCGACCTGCATCCGGCCGCCGAAGGCCACGCGGAGCGAGCGGGGATGGGAGCCGGCCGACATCGGGCTCACAGGATATCCGTCTCCCGGCCGCGGGCAACACCGCGCCGCGGAGATTTCCTGCCGGCGGTTTGTCGGCGCCGCGGGTCCGGCTAGGTTCTGCGACCCCATGAGCGAATCCAACTCATCCCATCCCGCCATCCAGATCCGCGGCCTGGAGAAGCGCTACGGCGATCTGGTCGCCCTCGCGGGGATCGACCTCGAGATCCCCCGCGGGCGCTTCTTCGGGCTGCTCGGACCGAACGGGGCCGGCAAGTCGACCACCATCCACGTCCTCACCGGCCTGTCCCGGTTCGACCGCGGGGAAGTGCGCGTGCTCGGCCGCGACGTGGTCCGCGACTACAGGTTCACCCGACGCCGGATCGGGCTGGCGCCGCAGGAGTTCAACTTCGACCGCTTCTTCCCCATCCGCGAGATCCTGATCATCCAGGCCGGCTACTACGGCATCCCGCGGAACGAAGCCGCCCCCCGTGCCGACGCGCTGCTGGAGCGGTTCGGGCTGACCGAGAAGGCGGGCGACAAGATCTGGAAGCTCTCGGGCGGGATGAAGCGCCGGCTTCTGATCGCCAAGGCGATGATCCACGAGCCGGAGATCCTGATCCTCGACGAGCCCACGGCCGGGGTCGACGTCGAGCTCCGGCGGGCCCTCTGGGCCTACCTGCGGGAGCTGAACGAAGCCGGAACGACCGTGCTCCTGACGACCCACTACATCGAGGAGGCCGAGGCCCTCTGCGACGAGGTCGCGATCATCGACCGCGGCCGGATCATCACTCGCGGCTCGCCCGACCAGCTGGTCGCCGACGGGGGCTCCCGCCACCTGGAGATCCGGCTCACCGATCCGCTCGACGGGGCCCTGCCGGCGGGGTTCGACGCCCGCGACGCGCGGGTGGACGGCGACCGCCTCGTGGTCCACGACCCGCACCCGCGCCGGATCGTGGGCGAGGTGCTGGGCGACCTCTATTCTGCGGGGCTCAAGATCACCGAGGTGCGGATCGTGGAGTCGAGCCTCGAGGAGGTGTTCGTGCGGCTCACCGGACGCGCGATCGAGGACGCTCCCGAGCCGGTGGGAGCGGCGACCACCGACTCGACGGAGGAGCTGCATGAGGAGGTATAGCCGCGAGTGGCTGATCGGCTTCTGGACGCTGACCCGGCGCGAGGTGGGCCGGTTCCTGACGCTCTGGAAGCAGACCGTGTTTCCGCCGATCCTCTCCGCGCTCCTCTACGTGCTGATCTTCGGCGAGGCGCTGGGCTCGCGGATCCAGACGATCGACGGGTGGCCCTACACCGAGTACATCCTGCCGGGCCTGGCGATGATGGGAGTGCTCACGAGCTCGTACGCCAACTCCTCGTCGTCCCTCTTCGTGGCCAAGCACGAGAAGTACATCGAGGACGTGCTGGTGGCGCCGCTCTCCTACTGGGAGGTGGTGCTCGCCTACACGCTGGGGGCGATGGTTCGCGGCCTCATGGTGGGCGGCCTCGTCCTGGCCGTGGGGGCCGTGATCACCGACATGCCGCTCGTCCACGCCGCGTGGGCGGCCGCCTTTCTCGTCTTCGTTTCGGCGGCCTTCTCCTGCGCCGGGCTCATCATGGCGCTGTGGGCGGAGTCGTGGGACCACGTGATGCTGCTGCTGAACTTCATCATCACCCCGCTCGTCTTCCTGGGCGGCGTGTTCTATTCGATCGACATGCTCCCCGAGGTCTGGCGGACGGTCTCGCTCTTCAACCCCATCTTCTACATGATCAACGGCCTCCGCTACGGCGTGCTCGGGGTCGAGGACGCCACCCCGCTCGGCTCGCTCGCCCTGACCGCCGCGCTGGCGGCCGGGCTCTTCGCCTGGACCGTTCACCTGTTCAAGACCGGCTACCGCCTCAAGCCGTGACCCCGGCGGCGGGTGGGCGACGGGGAGCGGACGGCCGCGCCCCTGGCGGAGATCGGGCCGATGCGGCGCCGGCCGTGGAAACCGCTCGTCGAGGCGCCGGGCAACCCGGAATAGCCGCGGGGTGGACATCGCGCGGCCCGCGCCGCATGATATTCCCATGCCCCCGGACGAACCCGCCGGCGTCGACCGGCGCCGATTCCTCGGCCTCGTTTCCGCGGCCGGGCTCCTCGCGAGCGCCGATCTCCTGCCCGCCTCCGCTCCGGCGTCGGCGCTCGGCCGCACGCCGCTCGCCCGCGCGCTCGCCGACGACGAGCCGATCACGAAGGAGATGGTGACCCGGGCGGCGGCCCTGATCGGGCTCGCCTTCTCCGACTCCGAGATCGAGCTCATGATGGAGGGGCTCGAGGAACAGCGCGAGGCGTTCGCCGGCCTGCGGGCGGTCCCGATCCCCAACTCACTCCCCCCCGCGCTCGTCGTCGACCCGCTCGCCCCGGCGCGCGATGCGCCCGCCGCGGCGCGGCCGTACCGCCCGGGCGAGCCGGCCGCGGCCGACCCGCCGGCGGACCCCGCGGGGCTCGCGTTGCTGCCGGTCCATCGCCTCGCCGGGCTCCTCCGCGAGCGGCGGATCACCTCGACGGGGCTGACCGAGCTCTACCTGGACCGCCTGAAGCGCCACGGCCCGCGGCTCGAGTGCGTGGTCACGCTGACCGAGGAGCGGGCGCTCGAGCAGGCCGCCCGCGCCGACGCCGAGATCGCGGCCGGACGGTGGCGGGGACCGCTTCACGGGATCCCGTGGGGGGCCAAGGATCTGCTCGCGGTGGCCGGCTACCCGACCACGTGGGGCGCCCGCCCGTTCGTGGACCAGACGATCGACGAGGACGCCGAGGTGGTCCGTCGCCTGGACGCGGCCGGCGCGGTCCTGGTCGCCAAGCTGACCCTCGGCGCCCTCGCCTGGGGGGACGTCTGGTTCGGCGGGATGACTCGCAACCCCTGGAACCTCGAGCAGGGATCCAGCGGCTCCTCCGCCGGCTCGGCGGCCGCCACAGTGGCCGGCCTGGTCGGCTTCGCCATCGGGAGCGAGACCCTGGGCTCGATCGTGAGCCCCTGCACCCGGACCGGCGCCACCGGGCTCCGGCCGACCTTCGGCGCGGTGCCCCGGACGGGCGCGATGGCGCTCTCCTGGAGCATGGACAAGCTGGGACCGATCTGCCGCAGCGTGGAGGACTGCGCGCTGGTGTACGCCGCGATCCGCGGGCCCGACGGCGTCGACCCGAGCGTGCCGCGCGAGGTGCCCTTCGGCTGGGACCCCGCCGTGCCCCTGGCGGACCTGCGGGTCGGGTTCCTGGAGTCGGCGTTCGAGCCGGACGAGGAGGAGGACGAGGACTCGACCCGCCCCTTCGACGTGAAGGCGCTGGAGGTCCTGCGGGGCCTGGGTGCCGAACTCCTCCCGGTCCGGCTTCCCGGGATCGACCCCGGACCGATGCGGATCGTCCTGAGCGCCGAGGCGGCGGCCGCGTTCGACGAGCTGACCCGGAGCGGCCGGGACGACGAGATGGTGCGGCAGGTCGCCGACGCCTGGCCGAACGTCTTCCGCCACTCGCGGCTGGTGCCGGCTGTCGAATACCTCCTCGCGAACCGGCTCCGGACGCGGCTCGTGGCCGAGATGGAGGCCGCCATGGCGGAGGTCGACGTGTTCGTCTCTCCCTCCTTCGCCGGCGGGCTCCTCCTGACCACGAACCTGACCGGCCATCCCGCCGTCGTCCTGCCGAACGGGTTCCGGCAGGACGGAACCCCGGTCTCGATCACGTTCACCGGACGTCTCCACGGCGATGCCGAAGCGCTGATGGCCGCGCGGCACTACCAGGCGGCCACCGGCTTCCACCACCGGCGGCCGCCCGGCTTCGAGTAGTCTGCCGGCCGGAGATCGTCCCCCGTGGACTTCCATCCGTCCGCCGCACTACAGTAGCAGTAGACGCGCGGAGAGCTCCCAGACAAGCCGCGCGCTTCCCCCACCCGGAGGTTTCGATGGTCCCGCTGGCGTCGTTGTGGGTTCCGATCCTCGTGTCCGCCGCGCTGGTCTTCCTCGCGAGCGCCCTGCTCCACATGGTCCTCACCTACCACCGTTCCGACTTCGGGTCGATCCAGGGCGAGGACCGGGTGATGGCGCTCTTCCGCGAGGTCGGGGTCGGCGCCGGCGAATACATGATGCCCCACGCCGCCAGCCCCGCCGAGACGAAGGACCCCGCTTTCATCGCGAAGCGGGAGAAGGGGCCGGTCGCGGTCATCACGGTGTTCAAGGGGGGCGCCTCGATGGGGACGAGCCTCGCCCAGTGGTTCGTCTACTGCCTCGTTGTGAGCGTCTTCGCCGCCTACCTGGCGAGCCGCGCGGTCGCCCCTGGGGCCGAGTACCTGGAGGTCTTCCGCTTCGCCGGCACGACCGCCTTCGCGGGGTACGCGCTGGCGCTCTGGCAGAACTCGATCTGGTACAAGCGGCCGTGGTCCACGACGATCAAGCAGAACTTCGACGGGCTGGTCTACGCGCTCCTGACGGCGGGGGTGTTCGGCTGGCTCTGGCCGGCGGCCTGACACCGCCGCCTTCCGAGACGGCGGGGATTCGTGATCCATGCCACCGTCCTCGAGGATCACACCGAACGCTACGGAGGAGAGCGATGGGCCGAGAGACCGAAAGTCTTCCCTGGGTGACCCCGGCGAAATACGTCGGACCGGCGATGGTCGTGCTGCTCCTTCTCGGAGGAGCCGCGGCCGGCGCGCTAATCGCCACGGGTAGGGTGGGGGAGGCGATGGTCGCCCTCCTCTTCGCCATCGGGTTCCTGCTCCTGGTCCTCGCCGACCTTCTGGGGGAGCTCATCATGCTGACTCGGAATGCTGCGCGGGGACCGGCGACCGACGCGGCCCCCGGCCAACTCGCGAGCCCTAACAGGTCGAACTAGCCGTCGGCGACCCGCCAACGGTCGCCGGCCACCTCGACCACGAACCAGGACCCGTTCGTCACGCCGAACTCCGCCCGCTCGGTGAGCGGGCGTTCCAGGGCCCGGGACAGCACGAGCCGGATCGGGCCCCCGTGCGCGACGATCCCCACCCGCTCACCGGGATGGCGATGGACGATTCGGTCGAGCGCGGGCCAGAGCCGCTCCCCCAGCGTGCCGTAGGAGTCCCCCCCGGGGCGGGGCACCCGCCCGGGGTCCGCCTCGAGCGCGGCGTGGGCCCCAGGGAAGAGCTCCATCGCCTCCTTCTTGGTGAGGCCCTCGAACGCTCCATGGTCCATCTCCCGGAGCGCCGGGTCGACCCGCAAGGAGAGGTCCAGGCGGCGGGCGAGGATCTCGGCGCTCTCCCGGGCCCGGAGGAGGTCCGAGGTGTACAGCGCGGCCAGCTCGACGGAGGCGGAGGCCAGCCGCTCGGCGAGGGTCCGGATCTGGTCCCGCCCGGTATCGTTCAGCGGCGCGTCCGAGGCCGAGCCCTGCCAGCGATCTTCCAGGTTGAGGTCGGTCTCGCCGTGGCGGACGAGAACCAGTCGGGTGGGCAGGGGCTCCGGACTCACCCGAGGATCCGGCCGATCGCGACCCGGATCTCCCAGAGCGCCGCGTCGCGGCCGGTCTCGACGCCGTTCACCGGCTCCTCCTCGACCGTGAGGAGCCGGTGGAGGACCTCGGCCTGGAGCGTCCAGCGGCGGGCGTCCTTCCGTACGCCCGCGCCGGCGACGAACGCCGGCCCGCGATCCTCGCCGTCGTCCACCTCCACCGCCTCGACGCCGAAGACCAGGACCGGGTCGGCCGCCCAGCCGCGGCCCGCGCCGGGGGTCACCGCCATACGGGCGCCGACGCCGCCGAAGTCGGGTCCCTCCCCCGGCACGGCGCGCCATCCCTCGATCCCGACCGTGACCACGGGCGCCGGCCGCCAGGCGAGGCGGACTCCCCAGGCGGGGCTCCATGCCGCCTCCGCGGCAGCGAGGTCCTCGTCGGCGTATACGGCGCCGGCCAGCGCGGCGACCTCCCATCTCGAGCCCGGCTCGTCCTGCGCCCCCGCCCGCGCCGGAGCGGCCAGGGTCGCGACCGCGGCGAGGGCGGGGAAGGCGGCTCTCAGGGAACCCAGAGGCCTCGCTCCGCGTCCCCCTCCTCGACTTTGACGCGCTCCTTCTGGAAGGCCAGCGCCAGGAGTACCAGAAATCCGCCCCAGACGTAGCCCGCGATCACCGCGAAGGTGATCCACGCGGCCGTGCTCACGCCCCCTCCCGTCCGGCGTCGGACACGAGCCGCCGGTTGAAGAGGGCCAGCAGGCCCAGCGCCACCCCCCACTGGAGCAGGAACGTGCCCAGGCTCCACTCCCGGAACGGGGCCAGGCTCGCCCCCAGGCCCTCCTGCGAGATCGTCTGGCTGAGCCACCACGCCAGCAGGATCAGCGCCTCGAACACCACCACCACCATCGCCACGTCCCACCACCTCCCGATCGTGAAATCGCTGCCGGCGCTGTTCACGTAGCGGGTGCGGAACCGCTCGACGCCGTACTTCAGGACCGCCAGACCGAAGAACAGCCCGCTCAGCATGAGGCCCACGCCCCACACGTTGTCCTGGTTGTTGAAGAACGACATCTCGAGCGCGCTCGGGACGCCGAAGATCACGGCGACCGTCCCCAGCCACGCGATGGCCCGGCCCCGCGTCATGCCGCGGTCCACCAGGGTGCGGGTGCCGAGCTCGATCATCGAGATGAGCGAGGTCAGCGCCGCGAAGAACAGCGCCAGGAAGAACAACGCCATGAAGAACCGGCCGCCCGGGATGGCGGCGAAGAGCTGGGGCATCCAGATGAACGTGAGACCGTTGTTGCCGGCCCCGACGATCTCCTGACCGGCGTCGGGCCGGATCGAGAAGATGGTGCAGAGGACCATGATGCCCGCCAGCAGCGAGATCGAGTTGTTGCCGAACCCCAGCACGAAGGCATTGATGGTGGTGTCCTCGCGGGACCGCAGGTAGGTGGCGTAGGCGAGGGCCAGGCCCCAGCCAGCGCCCGTGTCCCACGCGTTCTGGGTCAGCGCCTCGAGCCAGATCCGGCTGTTCCCGAGGGCCGAGAAGTCCGGCGTGAACAGGAACGCCAGCCCCCGCTCGGCGCCCGGCAGCGTGACCGCGCGCACGGTGAGGACGACGACCAGGAGGATCAGGATCGGCATGAGGACCCGCGCCGTGGCCTCGATCCCGCGGATGCCGCGGGCGACCACGAAGAGCCCGATCCCGAGCCCGACCAGCATGGTGAGCACGGCCCACGGCGATCCCGCGTAGGACTCCCACAGCGCCCCCGGCTCCGCGCCGGGGATCTCGCCGCTGGCGGCGGCAAAGAAGTACCGCACGCACCAGCCGGTCACGACCGAGTAGTAGAACATGATCATGATCGCGCACAGCGCGACCCAGCCCCCCATCCAGGCCCAGCCGCGGCCAGCCAGGTCGGCGAAGGCGCCCACCGGACCCTTGCGGGTCCCCTTCCCCATGGCGAACTCGCACAGCAGGAGCGGCACGCTCCAGGTCAGCAGGAAGATCGCCCACGGCACGAGGAACGCCCCGCCCCCGTTGGTGGCCGCGATCCTCGGGAAGCGCCAGATGTTTCCGGTGCCGACGGCCATCCCGAGCATGACCAGGA
>DATLFF010000162.1:0-2562 GCA_035524915.1 Gemmatimonadota bacterium
CTCCCGCTGCGCGGGAGTGCCGAAGTCGTGGATCGGAGAGGCCGCGAGCGAGGTGTGGGCCCCCACGGTGATCGAGTGGCTGGCGTCGACCCGGGCCAGCTCCTCCACCACCAGGACGAGCGACAGCGAGTCCGCGCCGGCGCCGCCCAGCTCCTCGGGGAACGGCACGCCGAAGAGCCCGAGCTCCGCCATCTCGCGAACGGTCTCCCACGGGAACTCGCCGGACTCGTCGTGGGCGGCCGCGATCGGGGCGATCCGGTCTCGGGCGAACTCGCGCACGGTCTCGGCGAGGAGGCGCTGTTCGGGGGTCAGGTGGACGGGGCTCACGTGGCGCGGACGGAACGGGGGGCAGGGATCGATCGAGGCGGCGCCGGCAGGCGCCCCGGGGTGCGCGGATCGACGTCCTCCGCGCCGGACGGCCTCACGCGCCGGCCCCGGCGCGCGCCTTCTCGCGCTCGTCGTACCAGGTCCGGATGTAGTCGACGATGTCGCGCGTCGGCGTGCCGGGGCCGAACAGGCGCCCGGCGCCCATGCCGCGGAGCGTCTCCATGTCGTCCTTCGAGATGATCCCGCCACCGGTCAGGAGCACGTCGTCGAGGCCCTTCTCGCGCATGAGCTCCAGGATCCGCGGGAAGAGCGTCATGTGCGCCCCCGACAGGATCGAGAGCGCGACCACGTCGACGTCCTCCTGGAGCGCCGTCTCGGCGATCCGCTCGGGCGTCTGGTGGAGCCCGGTGTAGATCACCTCCATGCCGGCGTCGCGAAGCGCCGCCGCCACCACCTTGGCGCCCCGGTCGTGGCCGTCCAGGCCGGGCTTGCCGACCAGCACGCGGATCTTGGCGTCCATGCGTCCTCCCGGGGGTCCCTGTGCGCGCGAAAACCGGGGAGAATCTACGCGCTTCTCGGACCCCCCACCAACGCTACCCCGCGAGCAGCGTCCAGGCGATGGTGGCCTGCGCGCCGAACCCCGCCACGAAGGCGAGCGTCCGGAGCCAGGGGATCCCCAGGGCGTACACGACCGCGTGCGCGAGCCGCGCCCAGAAGTAGACGGCGCACGCCGTCGCCGTCGCCGCGGTGGTGGCGCCGGCGAGCTCGGCCGCCAGGACCAGCGCGGCGAACACGACCAGGTTCTCGACCGCGTTGGCGTGGGCCTGCCTCAGCCGCTCAGCCCAGGCCGACTGCGGCTTCGGGGCGGCCGGATAGCCGACCGTGTCGGACACTCCCCGGACCGCGAACCGGTCCAGGATGTACGGGACCCACAGGAGCATGGTGAGGACGGTCACCCAGACCAGGTACGTGAGCTCGGTGCTCATTCCCCCTCCTTCTTCAAGTAGTGGCCGGGAATCCTTCGAAGGCGACTATACCACGAGCGCGGTCAGCGGACGACCCCGCCCGTGATGCCCTCGATCCAGTCGAGGTAGCGCGACACCCGCACGTAGTACTCGACCACACCGTATTGGCCGGGACCCGCGGCCCCGCGGGTGCTCGAGCCCGAGCCGACCCCCATCAGGGTCTCCTCGGCCGCCCCCTCCAGGTACGCCGGGCCGCCGCTGTCGCCGGGACCGCTGACTCCCTCCAGCTCGGTCGTGCGCGGATGGTCCGGCGGGTCGAACCGGAGCTTGAGCCACAGGTCCGAAGCCTCGTCCACCCGGTTCGTCGCCCCCCGCACCCGCAGGTCGTTCCCTTCCGGTCCGGTGACCCCGGTGCCGAAGTCCCCCCAGCCCACCATCACGACCACCCGATCGAGCTCGTCGGACTCCCGGTACAGGCGCGCCGGACGGACGTCCTCCACCGGCGTGGCCAGCCGGACGAGCGCCAGGTCGTGGGGGCCGTCATTCCAGTCCGGATGGAGCACGATCGAATCGATCACGTGGTCCGCGCCGCCCACCGTCACCGGATGGCCGGGGGACACCTCGGCCGCCACGTGGGCCGCGGTCAGGACCCAGCGGGGCGCGATCAGCGTGCCCTCGCCGTCCCCCGCGCCCTGGGGGGTCGGCAGGTTCAGGTGGGCGAGCGATCTCCAGCCGCAACCGAGGGCCACGTAGAGCGAGTCGGGCCGGTCGTGCCGGCGGAGGATCTCCGGTGGGATGGCCGACGGGGTCGGGCGGGGTTCGTGGGGGACCAGCAGTCCGAGGGAGAGCGTGACGAGCGCGGCGACGGGGATCATCGGCACCTCCGGAAACAGAGAATGCTTCCGACGGGGCGGTCCGGCGCCGTGGCACTTGGTCCCGGACCCCGCCTGTACGGCGCGAGGTGCCTCCCGCGTTCGCGGACACCCTATCGGCCGGGCGTGGCCGCGTCAAGTCCACCGCGGTCCTCCCCGGCGCGAGCGCCGTGGGGCGCGACTCAGTCGATCGGCACCCGGCTCCCGTTCCGTTCCAGCCACTCGTCGAACGACTGGAGCGCGGGGTTCAGCTCCCGCGTCCGCTCCACGTCGCGTGCCCCGACGTAGTAGTCGTTGAAGTCGCGCTTGAACTGGAACATGTTGCCCAGATCGTCCGCGCCCGGGAAGCCGAAGCCGCGGAAGACCTCCGGCGGCACGTCCTGATAGCGCACCTCCTC
>DATLFF010000163.1:0-5189 GCA_035524915.1 Gemmatimonadota bacterium
CGCCGCCTCCCGGAGAACCCGTGACGTCATCTCCCACCTCCCATAGCGAGGAACTCCACAAACCCCACGCTACACTATCCGGCCACGCCGGACGGCGTCAAACGCCAGCTCCCTTCAGGCGACGGTGGCGGGTTCTTCCCGTGGGGACTCGCCGCCGCGCTCGGGGGTCGGCTCGGCGGGGCCGGGGCCGGGACCTCCGCGCGCGTACCGGGTGACCCGCTCGCCGATGCCGTTCGGTCCCGAAGCCGGAACCTCAGTCCACGTCGAACGCCGGCCGCGGCGTGTCGTCGAGCGACCGGTACCGATCGAACAGCTCGTGCGGCCGCGACGTCATCGGCATGACTTCGCCCCGGATCACCACCGTCTCGGCCCGCGTGGAGAGCTCCAGCGGATCTCCCGACCAGACCACCAGGTTGGCCACCTTGCCCGGCTCGATCGAGCCGTAGCGGTCAGCCACGCCGTAGATCTCGGCCGGGGTGAGCGTGATCGCGCGGAGCGCGGCGTCCCACGGCAGGCCGTGGCGGACGGCGTTGCCCGCCTCCTGCGTGATCGCGTGCGAGCGGTGCGTGTCGAGCACGCCGATCGCGACCGGCACGCCGGCCGCGGCCAGGAGCGCGGCGTTGTCGAAGCGCGCCCCCAGTCGCTCGAAGGCGGAGGGGAGCGAGGTCAGGGGCTTGACGATCACCGGCACTCCGCCGGCGGCCAGCTCGCCCGCCACCACCCACGCCTCGGCGCCCCCGAGGATCACCGGCCGGACGCCGAACTCCGAGGCGATCCGCAGCACGGCCAGGATGTCGCTGGCGCGGTCGGCCTCGACCACCAGCGGCATGCGGCCATCGAGGACCGGCTGGAGCGCCTCCAGGTCGAGCCGCGAGGCGGCCAGGTCGCGCGACTCGCCGCGGTCGAACGCCCCCCGGTTCCGCTGCCAGAAGCGGGCGTCGTCGAGCACCTCGCGCAGCCGGAGCGCGGTGGCGCCGCGCGCCCCACCGACCTGGCGGAAAGTGCCCTCGTCGAACGACGCGAACATCGCCGCCCGCGGCCGCGCCACCATGTCGGCGGCACGGTGGCCGGCCAGGTCGATCACCGCGCCCATCCCGGAGATCAGCCCGCCGGTCGGCCGGGTCGCGGTCGTGGTGAGGCCGTAGGTGCGGAGGTAGGGGACGAGGACCGAGTTGGGATTGAGTCCGTCCAGCGGGTCGAATGCCGCCGCGATCGGGTCGTCGGCGGTGGTCGCGCTCTCGTCCCGCGTCTGTGACACGAGGTCCACCTCGACCAGGCCGACGCTGGAGGCGGGGTCGAAGAGCCCCGGCGTCACCACGCGGCCGGCCGCGTCGATCCGGGCGGCGCCGGCCGGCACGGACACGTCGGCGCCGACGGCCACGATCCGGCCGTTCTGGACGAGCACGGTGGCGTTCTCGATCGGCGGGCCGGAGACCGGGTGCACGGTCCCGCCGACGATCGCCAGGTCCTGGGCCGCGCCTGGCGCGGCGAGCGCCGCGAGCGCGGCGACGAGGAGCGGCCCCGCGGCGGCCGCGATCCGGCGGCTCATCGGGCACCTCCTTCCGGACCCCGCGCAGGCAGGATCCCGACCTCGAAGTCGGTCAGCGGCTGGAGCGCGCGGCGGCTCCGGTCGTAGATCCGGGCACCGTCGATGTAGACCAGGTCGGCGTGCGAGTACACGCTGAACGGGTCGCCCGACCAGACGACCACGTCGGCGTTCTTGCCGACCTCGAGCGTGCCGACCCGGTCGTGGATCCCCAGCGCCCAGGCCGGATTCGCCGTGATCCACCGGAGCGCCCGGTCGCGGCTCACGTCGATCCCGGCCGCGCGCGCGAGGTGCATCGCGCGGGCCGCGTCCTGGTTCATGATCTGGATCCCCATCGGATCGTCGGTGTGGAGGACGGCCACCGCCCCGGCCTCCTCCAGCAGGCCCAGATTCTGCGGCACCATGTCCCACGCCTCCATCTTGAAGCCCCACCAGTCGACCCACACCGAGGCTCCGATCGAGTCGCGCGCCAGGTAGTCGCGGATCTTGTACGCCTCGACCGCGTGGTGGAAGGAGCGGATGCGGAAGTCGAACTCCTTCGCCACGTTGATCATGTTGACCATGTCGTCGGACCGGTAGCAGTGGTTCTGGACGAGGACGTTCCCGCGCAGCACCTCGGCCAGCGTCTCGTTGGCGAGATCGCGGTCCGGCATGTCGCCGCCGTCCTCGACCCAGTCGTCCCACTTGTCGCGGTAGCTCTCGGCGGCGATGAACGCCGCGCGGTAGCCGGCCCAGTTGCCCATCCGGGTCGAGGGCCCGCGGCTCTGGTAGACCCGCTTGGGGTTCTCGCCGCAGGCCATCTTGAGCCCCATCGGCGCGTCCGGGAACATCATCTCCTGCGCCGTGCGGCCGGGGACGAGCTTCAAGGTCACGCCGCGGCCGCCGATCAGGTTGGCGCTCCCCGGGAGGATCTGAAGCGTGGTCACGCCGCCGGCCAGGGCGCGGGTGAAGCCGGGGTCGTGCGGCCAGACCGAGTGGACGGCCCACACCTCGGCGGTCGTCGGGTCGGTGGCCTCGTTCCCCTCCGAATGGGCCGAGACGCCGGGCGACGGATAGACGCCGAGATGGGAATGGGTGTCGATGATGCCGGGTGTCACAAAGCGGCCGGCGCCGTCGACGACCTCGGCGCCCGCGGGCGCGTCCAGGTTCGCGCCGATGGCGGCGATCCGGCCGTCCTCGAGCAGGATGTCGCTCTCCGCGAGCTCGTCTCCGGCGGCGGTCATGATCGTCGCGCCGCGGATCAGGATGGGCCTCGACGGGAGCGGAGTGTAGGTGGACTCCCACGCGCCGTGCGCCATCCCGGCGAGGGCGCGGCGGGTCTCGATGGAGTCGGGGCTCGCGGCGTCGTCCCCCGGCCGCGTCTCCGAACGGGCGGCGGCGCAGCCCGCGGCGAGGACGGCGGCGAGGGAGAGGGCGCCCAAGCCGGTCCAGCTTCTCGGCATGGCGGTCTCCTTCTCGGGTCGAGTGATCTTCGGGAAGCCGCGACAGTCTACGCGCGCGCGGCTTCCGCGCCAGCGCCCGCGGTCTCGTCGTCGGGAGTGATGCCGTCGTCGGCGGGGTCGAACGCGGTCCGCTCGGCGAGCACCGCCACGCTGGCGTCGAGGAGCGCGCTCTCGGTGCGGATCCACGTATACTTGATTCCCGCTCCGCCGGTCGAGCGCAGGTCGATCCTCCGCTGGAGGCTCGACTCCAGGCCGGCCAGGCCGAAATACGAAACGCGCGCGAACGGGAGGTAGTCCGCCGTGGCCTCGACGGCCCAGCCCCGATGGGTGAGCCGGCTCTCGCCCGACTCGTCGGCCGAGCGGCCGTGGATGAAGGAAGACGTCGAGCCGATGTCCCACGTGCTGTCGGCGTGGCCGAAGTCCAGCCGCGCGGTGACCAGCGACTGGTCCCGGGCCCCGAAGAGCGCGCTGGCCCCCACTTCGGCTTCCCCGTCCCAGCCGGCCTCCTGCGCGGCGAGCGGGGACGCCAGGACGAGCGCGAGCGCGGCGGCGAGCGGGGTGTGGCGGCGTGTCATGCGCGACCTCCGGTCGGGGGAACGGGGGAGCGCGGCCCGCGGGAACGATCGCCGGCCGTCCGGCCTTCCCCCAGCGCCGGGCTCCGACCGGGGGCGGATCCGGTGAGCGCCCGCCGCGCGCTCCTGGCCCTCGCGGGGGTCCTGGCGGCGGTCGCCCTGGCCTTCGCGCTCCGCGAGCCCGCGCTCCACGCGGTCGCGGCCACGCTGGAGTGGGCGGCGGGACTCGGACCGTGGGGGGCGGTCGCGCTGGCCGCGGCGTGGGTGCCGGCCGCCGTGCTCCTGGTGCCGGGCTCGATCCTGACGCTGGGCACGGGGTTCGTCCTGGGCGTGGGGCGGGGGACGGTGGTGGTGTCGGTCGGGAGCACGCTCGGCGCGGCGGCGGCGTTCGCGGTCGGCCGCGCGCTCCTGCGCGAGCGGATCCGCCGCCGGCTCGCGGGGGACCGGCGGTTCCGGGCGATCGACCGGGCGGTCACCGAGGAGGGGTTCCGCGCGGTGCTGCTCCTGCGCCTGTCGCCGCTCTTCCCCTACAACCTGCAGAACTACGTCTTCGGCGCGACGGGCGTGCGCTTCCGCGACTACGTGGTGGCGAGCTGGATCGGGATGCTGCCGGGGACGCTCCTCTACGTGTGGCTGGGCGCGGGCGCCCGCTCGCTCGCCGAGGCCGTGACCGGAGCGGGCGCGAGCCCGGTGGCGCGGGCGCTCTTCGTGGTGGGACTCGTGGCCACGGCGGCCGCGGTGGGGTTCGTGGGGCGGCGCGCGCGGCAGGCGCTGGAGCGCCGCGAGGAACGGGTCGAGGCGGTGGACGATGGCTGATCGCGCGCTCGACCGGCACGAGGCCGCGCGGCGGGCCCACGTCGCTCCGCCGGACTGGCGGAACCCGGCGCCGGCCGGGCGCTACGACCTGGTGGTCCTGGGCGGCGGGACGGCCGGGCTCGTGTCCGCCGCGATCGCCGCCGGGCTCGGCGCCCGGACCGCGCTGGTCGAGCGGGCGGAGCTCGGCGGCGACTGTCTGAACGTCGGCTGCGTGCCGTCCAAGGCGCTCCTGGCCGTCGGGCGCGCGGCGGCCGCGGCGCGCGACGCGGCCCGCTTCGGCGTCGCCACCGGCCCCGTGGAGGTGGACTTCGCCGCGGCGATGGAGCGGATGCGCCGGCTCCGGGCGGGGATCGCCGAGCACGACTCGGCGGAGCGCTTCCGCGGTCTCGGGGTGGACGTCTTCCTGGGAGAGGGGCGCTTCACCGGGTCCGACCGCGTGGAGGTGGAGGGGGCGACGCTCGTCTTCCGGCGGGCGGTCCTGGCCACCGGGTCGCGGCCCGCCGTGCCGCCGATCCCGGGGCTGTCCGACGTCGGCTTCCTCACCAACGAGAGCGTCTTCGACCTCGCGGAGCGGCCCGCGCGGCTCGCCGTGATCGGGGGCGGCGCGATCGGCTGCGAGCTGGCCCAGGCGTTCGCACGCATGGGATCGCGGGTCACGCTCCTCGAAACCGGCCCCCGGCTCCTGCCGCGGGACGACCCGGATGCCGCCGCGGTGGTGGCGGCCGCGCTCTCGCGGGACGGGGTGGACGTCCGCACGGGCATCCGGATCGAGCGCGTGGAGCCGGCGGACGCCGCCGCGCGACTCGCGATGGC
>DATLFF010000164.1:0-4268 GCA_035524915.1 Gemmatimonadota bacterium
GTCCTCGCCCGCCGCACCCGGCTCCTCCTGATCGACGCCCGCGCCGCCCTCGCCGCCGCGCCCCGGGTGGCGGCGCTGCTGGCGGGAGAGCTGGGCCATGACGGGGCGTGGGCGGCGGCCCAGGTGGAAGAGTTCCGTGAGATCGCCGCCGGGTACCTCCCCGCCTGAGGCTCACGCCTCGCGGTCATCCGGCCTCCTCTGATCAGTCGTCGAACTCGATCTCCGTGAAACCGTTCTCCATCTCGAACTCGAACTCCACCAGCGTGCCGGTCGCGTCGTAGTCGAAGGCGGCAAGGTTCATCACGGTGCCATCGCCGCGGACGAACCAGAGCGAGGGGTTCAAGGTGACCGTAAAGGTGGCGCCGGAGTCATCTTCCGCGATGGTCACCGGCGGGACCAGGTCCAGCTCGATCTCGACTTCCGCCTCGAAGTACACCCGGAACGGAACCGGCTCGCCGTCCGTCGGGGTGAACGTCCCCACGATCAGCATGCTCGCGTCCCGCGGCCAGTCCGGGAACTCGGCCCGGATCTCGACGAGCAGCTCCTCGATCCGCCGCGCCTCGACCGGATCCTCCTCGTCGTCGTCCAGGTCCTCGATCTCGAACTCCAGCTCGTCGTACGTGTCCGGCGCCACCACCGCGGTGACCGCAACCGTTTGTCCGCCATCCAGCGGCACGTTCACGAAAGCCGGCGGCGCCTCGAACTTCTCGCACGCGTCGTCCTCTTCCTCGCAGTCGCCGGCGTTCAGCCGCTCCAGCTCGAACTCCGCGACGATGATCCGCAGCTCCTCGATCACCAGCGTGCCGTTCGTCCCGGCCAGCGTCACATCCCGGGTCCCCAGCAGCGACCCGGAGGCCGAAGGCGCCGCCGCCGCGCCCGCCGTCCCGCTGAACGCCACCGCCACCTGAACCCCCTGTACGGGACCCGCCGTGTCGTCGCACGCCACGGCGCCCAGTGCCGCGATCGCCGTCAGCGCAGTCAACGCCCGCCTGCCGTTACACATGGCTCCTCCCTCGATTCGTGTTGTGCTCCCTTCCGACGGACCTGGTGAAGGCAATGCGGATACCGGCCGGGGCGCACCGCCCATTTTTCGCGGCAGCACGCGGAGAACCGCCGTTCCGGGCGGCAGCCCTGTCCGGGTCCCGACTGTAGCGCTATGGTACAGCCTGTACCCCACCGCGACGCGAGGACCCGTGGAGAGTGAGGTGAGTCGGCCGGCCGCCCCCGTGATCGCCGTGCTCCAGCGCGGGGACTCCTTCGAGCGGGCCTGGCCGGAGGTGGCGGCGTCGGCGAAGGCGCAGCTGCGGCGGGGCGCCTCCGCAGAATCGCTGGCGCCGCTCGGGGACGCCTGCGCCGTGCTGGTGGTGGTGGCGGGGCGGGAAGAGGAGTGCGCGGAGGAAGTGGGGGGGGCGCTGGCGGCCGGGGCGAAGCGTGTCGCCGTGGTGGGCTCGGCGGCGGAGCACCGGGTGGCGGTGGCCGCGCTGCGGTCGGGGGCGTCGGAATACTTCGCGCTTCCTGGTGACCTGGAGGCGCTCCGGTCGTGGGTTTCGGAGCAGGCGGTGGGCGCCCGAGCGCGCGCGGGTGCGGAGTCGCTGGCGGCGGCGGAGCGCGGCGTCTACGACTTCTCGCGGCTGGTGGGCGAGAGCGAGAAGCTGAGGGCGGCCCTGCGCATCGCGGCGCGGGTGATCCCTCGGGGCCGGTCGACGGTGCTGATCACCGGCGAGACGGGGACCGGAAAGGAGCTGCTTGCGCAGGCGGTCCATTACAACGGCCCCCGGGGGGACCAGCCCTTCGTCGAGGTCAACTGCACGGCGCTCCCGCCGAACCTCCTGGAGGCGGAGCTCTTCGGCTACGAGAAGGGCGCGTTCACCGACGCGCGGACGGCGAAGCCCGGGCTCTTCGAGGCGGCGCACGGGGGCACCCTCTTTCTGGACGAGATCGGCGATCTCCCGCTGGACCTCCAGGGCAAGCTGCTCCGCGTCCTCGAGGAGCGCCGGGTGCGGCGGCTCGGTGCGCTCCGCAGCGTGAATGTGGACGTCCGCATCGTCGCGGCCACGAACGTGGACCTGGCCGATGCCGTGCGCGCCGGGCGCTTCCGCGAGGACCTCTTCTTCCGCCTCAACGTCGTGCCCATCCACCTCCCGCCCCTGCGCGAGCGCGGCTCCGATGTGCTCCTCCTGGCCGAGCGCTTCCTCGCCGCCTTCACCGAGGAATACGAGCTCGAGGTGGCCCCCCTCGACGACGAGGTCCGCGGCGCCATCCTCGCCCACGCCTGGCCCGGCAACGTGCGCGAGCTACGGAACGCCCTCGAGCGCGCGGTGCTCCTGAGCGACGGCCGCATCCGCTCCGACGACCTGTTCCGGGCCACCCCATCCGCCGCGCCCGCGGGAACGCTCCCGTTCCCGGCATCGCTGGCGACCATCGAGCGCGCCGCCGCTCGGGCCATGGTGGACCGCTTCGGCGGGAACAAGAGCGCGGCCGCCGACGCTCTCGGGATCAGCCGCTCCCGGCTCTACCGGCTCCTGGACGGCGGCGGCGGCGGTGGTGGCAGCGACGAGGTGTAGCGAAACGCGACGGTTGTCGTGGACCGGGACGCCGTCCGGATGCCGATTTCGCGCCGTGGCGCGGAGCGCCGCCCGGAACGGGCCATGCCGGAGCGTAGTCGGGCGGGTCATGGGGCGAGGCGGCCCGCGATTCCATGGGAGCAGAGGAGCCGAGGAAATGAAGCGACGTGCGCGGTGGCTGATCACGCTGGCGATGCTGACGGGTGTGGCCTGGGCGTGCCAGGACGCGGCGGCCCCCGAGGACGGGGTGCCGGAATCGGAGCTGACGTTTCTCCGGTTCCCGCCGGACCTGCAGCCGGCGGTGACCCGGGCGGACAGCTTCTACGCGGTGAAGGGGGATAACCGGGAGCTGGTGCTGCGCTATGTGCCGGAGCAGCCGGGGGAGGAGGGAGAGAGGTTCCTGGAATTCCGAGTGCCCGGCGATGCGCTTCTGCGGCGACCGGATGGCACGCTGTTCCAGGAAAGGGACTCGGTCCTGATCCGGGTCGAGGTGGCCGACGACGGCCGCTTCCTGTTCGACTTCCAGCCGTCGGGGCTGGAGTTCGACCAGGACCACGCGCCGCGCCTGCGGGTGACGTATCGCGCCCTGGACGGTGACATCGATGGCGATGGCGACATCGACGACGACGACGACGACCTCGAGCGCGAGCTGCGCCTCTGGCGGCAGGAAGCGCCTGGCGGGCTGTGGTACCCCATGGGCGTGATCAGGCTGGAGGACGTGGACGAGATCGATGGGGAGATCTTCGGATTCACCGGCTTCGCGATCGCGGGGTGATCCGACCGTGAACGCCGGCGGGTCGCCGGAGCTGCTGGCGCGGGCGCGCATCCTGGAGCGGGCGCGTGACTACGCGGGCGTGGTCGCGTTGCTGGAGCCCGCCGGCGACACGCACGTGGCGGAGCCGGAGCTCGGCTACCGGCTGGCGTACGCGTGGCGGCGACTGGGGCGGACGCGCGAGGCGCTCTCCCTCACGGAGGCGCTGGACGGACCCGTCCGGCGGCGGGCGGAGGATCCGCTCGCGCGCCGCCGGGTGAGCCTGGAAGCGATGCTCCGCTACGACATCGGCCAGGTGGCCCGGGCCGAGCAGCTGTGGGAGCGCCTCGCGGCCGACTCGACGGAAGCCGGAGATCACGTCCTGGCCGCGGCCGCGTGCAACAACCTAGGGGTGGTCCGGACGCTCCAGGACCGCACGGAGGAGGCGCTCGCCAGCTACAACCGCGCGCTCCTCGCGTCCCGGCGGCTGGGTGATCGGCGGGGGCTCGCGCAGGCGCATCAGAACCTCGGGATCCTGTTCCGGGAGAAGGGGCTGGGCCGGGAAGCGGATTCTCATTTCCGCCGGGCCATCGCTCACGCCCGCGCCTCGGGGAGCGAGGACGTGTTCGGCCGGGCGGAGGAGGAGCGGGCCCTGCTCTTCCTCGATCGGGACGATGAGCCCCTGGCGACCATCGCGGCACGGCGCGCGCTGGAGCGCCTCCGCGCCATCGGGGACGTCGCCGGCACGGGCGAGGCCCTCCGGGTTCTGGGGATCGCCGCGCTGCGCCGGGGGGACCGGTCCGCGGCGCGCGACGCGTTCCGGGAAGCGCTGGAGAACGCGACCGCCTCCGGGAGCGCCCTCCTCCGCGCCGAGACGCTCGAGGCGCTCGGGCTCCTCGAGGCCGTCGAAGGGCAGGACGACCGCGCGGAGGGCCACCGGCGGGAAGCGGCGG
>DATLFF010000165.1:0-13905 GCA_035524915.1 Gemmatimonadota bacterium
CCTCGTCCACCCCCGCCAGCACGGCCACCCGCTCGTCCAGGAAGCCCAGCTCGAAGTCCAGCATGCGCTTCAGCCGCGCCTGCTCGCGCTCCCGCACCCGCACCCGCGCCAGGTGGCGTTCGCCGAGCGCCCGGACGCCGGCACGGGGGTCCTCCAGCAGATAGCGGATGGTCGTCCGCCCGATGGACCGGCGGCGGTCGAGGATTGCGGCGATGTCGGAGACGGAAAGCTCGGAGATGCGCTGTTCCAGCGAGATCACGGGTCGATCCCCTTCCGGACGGGGAGGCTCATGCGAACGGATCCAGCACTTCGAGGCCGGGGATCCGCCGGAAGGACGTGTCGCGCGTCACGATCCGCGAGACCGCATTCTCGCGCATGATCGCCGCGATGCGGCAGTCGTGGACGAAGTTCCCGTCCACCACGCCGGCCTCGCGGCAGAGATCCCGGAAGACCTCCAGGTGGCGCGGGCCGGGATCGATCCGCGACACGGAGGGATGGTCCAGGAGGTCCACCACGTTGTCCACCGCCTTCCCGAGCGGGAGCGGAGCCGGGCGCAGCATCCGGCGGTGCGTGGCCGCGCGGAGGTACTCGAAGAGGTTGATCCAGGTCACGCAATGCGGGTCTCCGTCCTCGGCGATCTCCCGCAGGAGCTCCCGGGCGCGGACGTGCTCGGGGAACCCTTCGAACGTCGCGTAGAGCAGGACGTTCGTGTCGAGGAGCGTCACTCCGGCTCGTCGAGGAGATCCAGGTACTCGCGGCTGGCCGGGTCGAATCCCGGCGCCGGCCCGCTCTCGGAGACGTGCCAGCGGAAGGGACGCGGGCGACCGTCCTCCTCCCGCTCGCGCCGGAGGGCCTCCCGGAGGAGCCCCGCGGCGAGGCGGCTCATGCTGACCCGCCGGCGGGCGGCGAGCGTCTTCAACTGCTCGATGAGCCCGGCGTCCAGGTCGATCGTCGTGCGTGGCATGTCATGATGCTACGATGAATACATCATGATGTCAATACGGACAAAAAAAAGGAGCCGCACCGCTCTCAGGAGCGCTGGCGCTCCCGGATCCGGGCCGCCTTGCCCGAGAGGTTCCGCAGGTAGTAGAGCTTGGCCCGCCGGACGCGCCCCTCGCGGACCACATCGACCGAGGTGACCACCGGCGACTGGACCGGGAAGATCCGCTCGACGCCGACACCGTTGGAGACCTTGCGGACGGTGAACGTCTCGTTGACCCCGCCGCCCTTCCTGCGGATGACGACGCCCTCGAAGGCCTGGAGGCGCTCCTTGTCGCCCTCGCGGACGCGCACCTGCACGCGCACGGTGTCGCCGGGGCGGAACTCCGGAAGATCCTCCCGGAGCGAGTCTGTGCCGAGTTGAAGATCCATAGACCTTTAAAGATATCGCCCACGATGTTCGGCGTCCAGTCAGATGGCCCGTTCGTCGTCCCCGGCGCGGTCCAGGAGGTCCGGCCGCCGTTCCCGGGTGGCCTCGAGCGAGCGCTCCCGCCGCCACCGGGCGATCGCCGCGTGGTCCCCCGAGAGAAGCACCTCCGGGACCGCCATTCCGCGGAACTCCGCCGGACGCGTGTAGGAGGGCGGTCCGAGGACGGGCTCGTCGTGGAAGGAGTCCCCCATCGCGCTGTCGAAGTCGCCGAGCACCCCCGGCTGGAGCCGCACCACCGCGTCGATCACCGCCAGCGCCGCGATCTCCCCCCCCGATAGCACGAAGTCGCCGAGCGAGATCTCGTCCGTGACGAGCGCCTCCCGCACCCGCTCGTCCACGTCCTTGTAGTGGCCGCAGAGGAGCGTCAGGTGGGGCTCCACCGCCAGCTCGACGGCGATCTGGTGCGTGAAGGGGCGGCCGCGGGCGCTCAGGAGAATGAACGGCTTCGGCTCGCCGAGGTCGTCGTACGCGCGGAAGACGGGCTCGGGCTTCAGCACCATGCCGCCGCCCCCGCCGTAGGGGTAGTCATCGACCATGCCGTCCTGGCCGACGTGGTCCCGCAGGTCGACCGTCTCGTAGGAGAAGAGGCCGCGGTGGCGGGCCCGGCCGGTGATGGACTGGGCGAGGGGCTCGGTGAAGTAGGCGGGGAAGAGGGTGAGGATCGTGACGTGCATGGTCAGATCTCCTCCCACCCGTCCGGCGGCGTCACCACCACCGCCTGGTCGGTGACCTCGGCCACGAACTCCTTCACGAACGGCAGCAGCCGTCGCCCGCCCCCGACCTGGCCGAACTCGAGCAGCGGCGGGCCGTCGGAGTCGAGGATGTCCGTGACCTGGCCGAGGAGCCGGCCGTCCGCCGTCCGCACGTCGCGGCCCATCAGGGCGTGGAGGAAGAACTCGTCGTCCGCGCGCTCGGCCTCGGCCGCCTCGTACGGCACCACCAGGTACCAGCCGACCCGCCGCTCCACCATGGTGCGGTCGGCGAAGCGGTCGAGCTTGAGGATCCGCTTCCCCTTGTGGGGGCGGCTCGCCTCGATCGTGACCTCGACCATCCCTCCCTCGCCCTCCGGGGTCGGCGAGAGGTGGAGCCGCGCGCCCTCGGCGAAGCGGGACTCCTCCTCGGAGAGGAGGAAGACCAGCGCCTCCCCGCGGAGCCCGTGGGGCGAGACGATCCGGCCCACCGCCAGGTGCTCGGGCGCGCCCGCCACGGGCCTACTTCTCCTCGCTCTCCTCCCCGGGGGCCTCGGACTCGTCGGCGGCGTGCGCGGCCTCCGGCTCGCCAGCTTCGTCCGGCGCCTCGACCACCGGCGGCGTCTCGACCACCGGGGGCCTCTCGGCCTCCACGGTCGGCTCGGCCTCGGCGGCCACCGCCGGCGTCTCGGCCTCCGACGCCTCCGGCGGCGCAAGGGCCTCCTCGCGCTCGATCTCCTCCGGCGACTCCGGCGCCGGCTCGACCTCCGGCTCGGGCGCCGTCCGCTCCGCCGGCATGGCCGGCATCGGACGCGGCGCGGTGGCCTTCGGCGCCACCTCGCGCGGCTCCGGCCGCACGCCGGTCTTGAACTCCTCCCAGATCCCCGCCCGCGACAGCAGCGAGCGCGCGCTGTCGGTGGGATCGGCGCCCTCCTTCAGCCACTGGAGGGCCTTCTCGCGATCGATCCGGATGGCGGCCGGGTCCGGCCGCGGGTCGTAGGTGCCGATCGTGTCGAGGAACCGGCCGTCGCGGGGACTCCGCGAGTCGGCGACCACGACGCGGTAGAACGGCTGCTTCTTGGCGCCCATGCGGCGCAGGCGTATGCGGACCGCCATGACTTACCTCCCCAGCTTGAGTTTGCGTCCGAACGTGCCCTGGATCTGCTTCATCATCCTGTTCATCTGGCCGAACTGCTTGAGGAGCCGGTTCACCTCCTGGACAGACGTGCCGCTCCCCCTCGCGATCCGCTTGCGGCGGCTCCCGTCGAGGATCTTCGGGTTCCGCCGCTCGGCCGGCGTCATGGAGAGCACGATCGCCTCCACCCGCTTCATCCGGTCGGGATCCACGTCGGCCCCCTTGAGCTGCTTGCCGACTCCCGGGAGCATTCCGAGGATCCCCTCGAGCGGGCCCATCCGCTTGATCTGCTTCATCGCCACGAGGAAGTCCTCGAGATCGAACCGCCCGTGCTTGCCGACCTTCTCCTCGAGCCCGGCCGCCTCCTCGACGTCGATCGCCTCCTGCGCCCGCTCGACCAGCGTGACCACGTCGCCCCGGTCGAGGATCCGTCCCGCCATCCGGTCGGGATGGAACGGCTCGAGCGCGTCCAGGCGCTCCCCCATGCCCACGAACTTGATGGGCAGGCCGGTGACCGCGTGGATCGACAGCGCCGCCCCTCCGCGCGCGTCGCCGTCCATCTTGGTGAGGACGATCCCGGTCAGCGGGAGCCGGGCGGCGAACGCCTCGGCCACCCGGACCGCGTCCTGGCCGGCCATGCCGTCGGCCACGAGGAGCGTCTCGGTGGGGCGGGCCGCGGCCACCACCCGCTCCACCTCGGCCATCATCTCCTCGTCCACGTGGAGCCGGCCCGCCGTGTCGATCAGGACCGCGTTCGCCTTCTCCGCCCGCGCCCGCGCGAGGCCGGCCTCCACGATCCTCTCGGCCCGCTTCTCGTCGCGGTCGGCCACCACGGGGAGACCCAGCTGCCGGCCGAGCGTCTCCAACTGGTCGATCGCCGCCGGCCGGTGGACGTCGGCCGCGACCAGCATCGGCCGCCGGCCGCGCTTGCCGAGGAGCCGGGCCAGCTTCCCCGCCGTAGTGGTCTTCCCCGAACCCTGGAGTCCCACCACCACAATTATAGTCGGCGGCTGCTTCGCCTCGACCAGCGGCGCGTGGGCGCCGCCCAGGAGCTCCACCAGCTCGTCGTGGACGATCTTGACGACCAGCTGGCCCGGCCGGATCGACCGCGCGAACTCCTCGCCCTTCGCCTTCTCCGCCACGCGGGCGCAGAAGTCCTTCGCCACCTGGTAGTGGACATCGGCCTCGAGGAGCGCGCGGCGCACCTCGCGCATCCCCTCGGCGATGGCGGCGTCGTCCAGCACCCCGCGGCTGAGGAAGCGTGCGAAGGCGCCGTCGAGCCGGGCGCTCAGGTCTTCAAACATATCGTCGGCTTCCGGTCGTTCGTGGTGCGGATCGACCGCTCGCGGGCCGGTGTCCCCCGTCGGGCGGCGCCCCCGCGGTCCGGGTATCCCGGAGGGCGGAGGAAAGCGAATGGACGGAGGAAGATAGCGGCGGGGCGGGCGACGGGCCACGATCCCGGCGAACCCGGAGACGACCCCGCGGTCCGGTTCCCGGATGTCAGCCGGCGGCGGCGCGGAGCGCCGGGATCGTCTCCCGCGGATCACCACCGTAGACGCCGCTCCCGCTGACCAGCACGTCGGCCCCCGCCTCGACCGCCGCCCCCGCGTTCGCCGCGGTGATGCCCCCATCGACCTCGAGGAGCGGTCTGCGACCGGCCGGGATCCGGTCGATCCGCTCGCGCGCGGCGCGGAGCCGGTCGAGCGCGGCGGGGATGAACGCTTGGCCGGCCCAGCCGGGGTTGACGCTCATGACGAGCGCCAGGTCCAGGTCCTCCCACACCGCGTCCAGCGCCGATAGCGGCGTACCGGGGTTGACCGCGGCGCCGGCCTTCGCCCCCAGCTCGCGGATCCGCTCCAGCTGGCGGTGCAGGTGCGGCGCGGCCTCGACGTGGAACGTGAGCCCGTCCGCGCCCGCGTCGACGTACTCCTCGAAGTAGCTCTCCGGCGACTCCACCATGAGGTGGACGTCCACGTAGAGAGCGGTCGTCCTCTCGACCACGCGGATCACGTCGGCGCCGAACGTGAGATTCGGCACGAACCGCCCGTCCATGACGTCCACGTGGATCCAGTCGGCGCCCCCCGCTTCGGCCGCGGCCACCTCTTCGGCCAGCCGTCCGAGGTCGGCGGCCAGGATCGACGGCGCGACGAGGACCCGACGCGGACTCACCGGCGGCCGCCGGGCGGAGCGCCCGCGGGAGCCGGGTCGGGGACCGGGACCTCCTCGGCGGGCACCTCGTCGGCGTCGGCCGGACCCTCCTCCCGCCCGGCATCGGGCGGGCCCTCCTCCGGCCCGGCGTCGGCGTCCTCCCCGTCGGGCGGGGGGAGAGGCTCACGCTGGGGCGGTGGCTCGACGTCGCTCGGGCGCGGGGCGCGCGGGGCCTCGCCCAGCCGGAGCCGCACGGCGCTGCCCGAGCGGATGCGCCGGGCGGGACCGGGCTCCTGCTCGATCACCACCACACTCCCCTCCCCGGCCTCGACGTCGCCCTCGATCCCGGCCACCTCGCCCACTGTCAGGCTGTAGAGCTCGAGCGAATCGCGGGCCGCGGCCAGCGTGAGGCCCTTCACGTCCGGCATCTCGAGGAACGTCCCTCCGCGCGAGAGGATCAGCGTCACGCGCGTGTCCTCGTCGATCGCCGTTCCGGCCGGGGGCACGGTCTCGATCACGGTGCCCTGGGGATGGATGTCGCTGGGCGCCCGCCGGGCGGACGTCGCCGGCACGCCCATCTGACGCAGGATCCGCAACGCCGTCGCGGGCTCCACGCCCGAGAGGTCGGGGACCACGGGCTCGGGCTCGCCGAGACTCACGAGGACCCACAGGGTGTCCCCCTGCGCGTGATAGGCATCCGGCGGCGGGATCTGGTAGATGACCTCTCCCTCGTTGTGGTCGTCCGAGTACTGTCGGCCGCTGGAGACCACCTCATAGCCGCTGGCCTGACCGGCCTTCCCGGCGTCGTCGAGATCGAGGCCGGTCAGATCCGGCACCCGGCCGAGCCGCGACATGGCCACGGTCTCGGGGAGGAAGAAGAGCTGCACCGCCAGGTAGCCGAGGCCGGTCGCGCCGACGGTGGCCGCGATCACCGCGATCCCGACCTGCCATGTGGCGCCGCGCTTTCTCTCCACCACCTCGCGCCGCTCGCCGAACGGGCGCCGGCGCTCGCCGATCCACTTGAGAACCTCCGCACGCGCGAGACCGCGTCGGATCCGGTAGATCGGCTTCATCCGTCCTCCCGGACGAGCCGGGCGGCGAACATCCCGTCGAGGTCGACCTCCCACGGCCGGGTCTGCAGGAACGGGCCTTCGCGCACGGCATCCGGCGCGTCCACGGGGACGATCCGGAAGTCGGGACGACTCGAGAGAAAGGCCGTGACCACGTCCTGGTTCTCCTCGCGTTCCAGGGAGCAGGTGGCGTAGAGGAGCGTTCCGCCGGGCTGGACACGCTCGGCGAGCGCGGCCAGCAGGGAGCGCTGGACCGCGGCGAATCTATCGACATCCCCGGCACGCCGCCGCCAGCGGGCGTCCACCCGCCGGCGCAGGACGCCGGTTCCCGAGCAGGGCACGTCGGCGAGGACCAGCGGGAAGCGGGCCGCGGTCGGCGGGGCCGCCGCGTCGGCGGCGACCGGCCGGGCTCCCTCGAGGCCGAGCCGGCGGCGGTTCTCCTCGACCCGCGCCAGGCGGGCGGGGTCGACGTCGAGGGCGAGGGCGCGGAGCTCCGGCGCCCGCGCGAGGAGCGCGGCCAGCTTGCCGCCGGGTGCGGCGAAGGCGTCGAGGATCCACCCGCGAGCCGGCGGCTCCAGGACCGCGGCCACCCACTGGGCGCCGGCATCCTGGACCCAGAACCGGCCCTCCGCCCAGCCGTGGAGCCGGTCCGGCGCCGCGCCGGGACCGAGCACGATCGCGTCCGGCTTCGCCGGGTGGGGCGCGGCCTCCACGCCCGCCGCGCGCAGCTCGGCCAGCGCGGACTCCAGCGTGGCGCGGCCGGGATGGAGGGCGAGGTGGACCGGCGGGGGCGTGTTGTCCCGGGCCAGCAGAGCCACGGTCGCGGCGCGGCCGAATCGCGCGAGCCAGCGCTCGACCAGCCACTCGGGATGCGAGTGCTCCACCGCGAGCCGCCGCACGGGGTCGTCCTCGCCCGGCAGGGCCAGCTCGTCCTTCCGTCGCGCCAGGTTCCGCAGCACGGCGTTCACGAGCCCCGTGGCCCAGCGCGCATCCCGGGCCGGGAGGAGCCTTCGCGCGAGGCGGACGCTCTCGTCGACCGCCGACCACGGCGGCACCCCGTCCATGAGCAGGATCTGGTAGGCGCCGAGCTCGAGGATCGAGAGGACGTCCGGCGGCAGGGAGCCCACGCCCTCGTCGAGGAGCTCGTCCAGGTGGTGGTCGAGGCGGAGCCGCCATCGGATCGTCCCGTACGAGAGCTCCATCAGGAACGGCCGGCGGCGGGCGTCGAGGCCGCGCGCGGCGCGCGCGAGGGCATCCTCGGCGCGCTCGCCGCGGCGGACCGCGCGCACCACGTCGAAGGCCCGGCGCCGCTCGACCGCGGGGGCCGCGGTCACGGCTACGAGCCGACCCGCCCCTCCGTCGGGCTCGAGGGGCTGGCCCACTCCTTCCTCGGCATCCGTCCGGCCTCGTAGGCCGCGCGCCCGGCCTCCACCGCGAGCCGCATGGCGCGCGCCATCTTCACTGGATCGCGGGCGAGCGCGATGGCGGTGTTCATGAGGATGCCGTCCACCCCAAGCTCCATCGTGATGGCCGCATCGGAAGCCGTGCCCACGCCGGCGTCGACCACGACCGGAACCGACACGGCGTCCATCACGAACCGGATCGCCAGCGGGTCCACCACGCCGAGGCCCGAGCCGATCGGCGAGGCCAGCGGCATGACGGCGGCGGCCCCCGCCTCCTCGAGGCGGCGGGCCACGACCGGGTCCGCGTTCGTGTACGGGAGGACGACGAACCCTTCCGCCGCCAGCACCCGCGTCGCCTTGAGGAGCTCCTCCACGTCCGGGTAGAGCGTCCGCTCGTCGCCGATCACCTCGAGCTTGACGAAGTCGCTCAGTCCCGCGGCGCGACCGAGGCGCGCCACGCGCACCGCGTCGTCGGCGGAGTAGCAGCCCGCCGTGTTCGGCAGGATCAGGACCTCGTCCGGATCCAGCCAGCGGAGCAGGCTGGTCTCGTCCTTCGCGTCCAGGTTGACCCGCCGCACGGCCACCGTGATGATCTCGGCCCCCGAGGCCTCCAGGCACCGCACCATCGTCTCGGGGGTGTCGTACTTCCCGGTGCCGATGATGAGACGCGAGGAGAACGTGCGGCCGCCGAGGGTGAGCCCCGGTGCGGCTTCGAGGGTGGCGGATTCGCTCATCGGGTCCTTCCTTCCAGGATGCGTCGAGGGGCCGGCGGAGTCAGCCGCCCCCCACGAAATGCACGATCTCGAGCCGGTCGCCGGCCTCGAGAGGAGTCTCGTCGAAGCGGGCGCGCGGGACGATGGTGCCGTTCCTCTCGACCACGACCAGGTCCGGGTCCAGGTCGTGGGCGCGCAGGAACGAGTCGAGGCTCGCGTCCTCCGACGTGGACCGGGTCTCGCCGTTCACCACGATCTCCATCGTCATCCTTCCAATCTACGCGCCCCCGGCGGCTCGGCACCGAGCGCCGCGCGAAAAGCGGCCACCGCCGCGGCGGGGTCCGCCGCGTCCCACAGCGCCCGGAGAGCCACCACGCCGTCAGCGCCGGCGGCCCGCGCCCCGGCCGCCCGATCGGGGTCGATCCCGCCGATCGTGTAGAGGGTCGGGGAGAGGCCCGCCGCGTCGAGCGCGGAGCGGACGGCGCGGATCCGTTCCGGGCCGCCGGGCTCCACGTAGGGGTGGCTGGCCGTGGCGTGGATCGTCCCGAGCACCAGGTGGTCGTGCCCCTCGCCGGCGGCCGCGACCGCCGCTTCCACTCCGTGGACCGAGCGCCCCACGCGGACCCCGGGCTCGAGCGCCGCGCGGGCGTCCCCGAGCGGCATGCCGCGCTCGGGCAAGTGGAGGCGGTCGGCCGCGGCGAGCCGGGCGAGGTCCGGCGGAGGGCTCACCCAGAGCTCGGCGCCGGCTTTCGATGCGGCCGCCCGGACCGCGCGCGCGATCTCCTCCAGCCGGCCGGCCGGCAGATCCCGCCCGCGGAGCCACACGGCGGGGAGCCCCGCCGCCAGGAACGCGGCCAGCCGCTCGCCGAAGTCCTCCCGCGCCAGCCGCGCGTCGTCGACCACGGCGACCAGGCGCGGCGCGGCGTCAGCCATCCGCTCCCGTCCCCGGCGGCGGGGCCCCCAGCCGGTCCCCGGACGCGATCCCCCGCCCCCGGGCCCACGCCGCCCCCGCCATCCGCCGGCCGCCGGCCGGCTGGACGAGAGCCAGCCGCACCGCGCCGTCCCCGGTGCGGACGAGCGGCTCGGGATCGGTCGCGAGCACAGTCCCCGGCACCGCGCCGTCTTCGCCCTCCGCGCCGTCCCCACCCACCGCGTTGGCGCCACTCGCCGCGTCATTCCCGGCCCCCGCGGCCGGCTCCTGGGGCGCCAGCCGGAAGACTTTGATCCGCTCCCTGCGGCAGGCGGTCCACGCGCCGGGCCAGGGGTCGAAGGCCCGGACCGCGCGCTCGAGCTCCGCCGTGGACCGGCCCCAGTCGATCTCCGCCTCGGCGGGAGTGACCCGGGGAGCGTGGGAGGCGCCGGTTTCGTCCTGCGGGGTGGCCGGCAGCGCCCCGCGCTCGAGACGGTCCAGCGCCTCGACCACGAGGGCGGCCCCCCGCCGCGCCAGCCGATCGGTCAGCGAGCCCGCCGTGTCGTCGGGACGGATCGGCTCGGCGTCCGCCAGCAGGATGGGTCCCGTGTCGAGCCCGGCGTCCATCCGCATGATCGTGACCCCCGTCCGGCGGTCGCCCGCGAGGATCGCCCGCGTGACCGGGGCGGCCCCGCGCCAGGCGGGCAGGAGCGAGGCGTGGACGTTGATCGAGCCGTGGGGCGGCAGGTCGAGCGCCTCGGGCGGCAGGATCGCGCCGTAGGCGGCCACGACCGAGACATCGGGGGCGGCGGCGGCCAGCCGCTCCAGGAACTCCCCGCCGCGGGGCCGCGCCGGCGCCAGGACCGGCACTCCGGCCGTTTCGGCCCGGCGCGCCACCGGCGTGGCCCGGGTCCGTCGTCCACGGCCGCGGGGCTTCGCCGGCCGGGTCACGACGGTCACCACCTCGTGGCGGCTCTCGAGCAGCGCCTCGAGCGTGGCGACCGCGAACTCGGGGCTCCCCCAGAAGGCGACGCGCACGGGACGGCCTACCGGGACGAGTCCACTAGACCTCGATCCCCTCGTCCGCCATCATGCGCTTCCAGTCACGCACCGCCATTCGCCGCTTGAGCGGTCCCAGGTGGTCGATGAAGAGGATTCCGTCGAGGTGGTCGATCTCGTGCTGCAGGGCCCGGCCGAGGAGATCCTCACCGGCGATCCGCTGGACCTCGCCGGAGATATCGCGATACTCGACCTCGACCCGCGCGGCGCGCTCGATCGTCTCGACCAGGCCGGGGATCGAGAGGCACCCCTCCTCGCTCGGGACGGTCCCCTCGGCCGAGACGACCCGCGGGTTCACCAGCGCCACCACTTCGCGGCCGTCGCGCGTGGTGCCCACGTCGATCACGGTCACGCGCCGGGGGTCACCCACCTGAGGGGCGGCCAGGCCGACCCCCTCGGCGGCGTACATCGTCTCGACCAGGTCAGCCACGAAAGCGGCCAGGTCCTCGTCGAACGCCTCGACCTCGCGGGTCTTCTCGCGCAGGATCGGGTCCCCCAGTAGGCGGATCTCGCGAATCACTTCGACGCCTCGACCTCCTCCACGTGCGGCGAGAGGACGCGCACCACCTTGCTCCGCTCCACGTCGATCTTCACCCCGTCGGCGACCCGGAGCGAGACCTTCTCCCCGTCGAGCGCCATGATGCGGCCGTAGAGGCCGCCGGCGGTCACCACCTCGTCGCCCTTCTTGAGGTTCTTCACCATCTCCCGGTGCTTCTGCTGCTCCTTCTGCTGCGGGCGGATCAGGAGGAACCAGATGATCGCGATCATCGCCGCGATCGGCAGCAGCGACGCCATGAAACCGGCGGCGCCGCCGCCACCCTGGCCGGGCGAGCCGAGCGCCAGCGCAGTGATCAGTTCGTGCATGTGGCCTCCGTGGTGGAAGTGGCGAGATATCGATCGGTCCATGCGGCGGCCCAGGCGTCGAACCGGCCCGCCTCGATCGCGGCGCGCGCCTGGCCGACCAGCTCGGCCAGGAACGCCACGTTGTGGTGCGACAGGAGCCGCGGCCCCAGCATCTCATCGCTCTTGAACAGGTGCCGGACGTAGCCGCGGCTCCAGGTGGCGCAGACAGCGCAGCCGCACCCGGGGTCGAGCGGGGCGTCGTCCTCGGCGAAGCGGGCGTTGCCGACGTTCACCCGCCCGTCGCGGGTGAACGCCGCGCCGGTCCGCCCGTGACGGGTCGGCGCCACGCAGTCGAAGAGGTCGATGCCGCGGGCGACCGCGGCGACGACGTCCTCGGGGAACCCCACGCCCATCAGATAGCGCGCGCTCCCCGCCGGGATCTCCGGGACCGCGATCTCCAGCGTTTCGTACATGCGCGGCTTCTCCTCCCCCACCGAGAGCCCGCCGATGGCGTAGCCGTCGAACTCCATCGATCCGATCGCGCGGGCGCTGGCCCGCCTGAGGTCCGGGTATAGGGATCCCTGGACGATCCCGAAGATGGCCTGCCGCCACGGCCACGGCCCCTCCCCCTGGATCCTCCGGTGCTCGGCCAGGCACCGCTCGGCCCAGCGCGCGGTGCGCTCGGCGGCGGCGGCCGCGTCGGCCTCGGAACAGGGCCACGGGGCGCAGTCGTCGAACGCCATGATCACGTCGGCCCCCAGCGCGGCCTCGATCTCCATCACCCGCTCGGGGGTGAAGCGGTGGGTCGAGCCGTCCACGTGGGAGCGGAACGTGACCCCGTCCTCGTCGACCTCGCGCAGGTCCGCCAGGCTGAACACCTGATAACCTCCGCTGTCGGTCAGGATCGGGCCGTCCCACCCCATGAACCGGTGCAGTCCGCCCAGGCGGCGCACGGTCTCCGCTCCCGGCCGGAGGTGGAGATGATAGGCGTTCGCCAGCACCATCTCGACCCCCGCCTGTCGGAGGTCCGACGGGGTCAGCCCCTTGACGGTCGCGAGCGTGCCAACCGGCATGAAGGCGGGTGTGCGGACGTCTCCGTGGTCGGTCCGCAGGACACCGGTGCGGGCCGCGCCGTCGGATCTCTCGGGCTTCCATTGCATCCTTTCAAGATACCCGGTCGACGGAGACGTGTCAGACGCCCGCGGGCGCCCCACCTCAGACGACCAGCATCGCGTCCCCGTACGAGTAGAACCGGTAGCCGGCATCGACCGCGTGCCGGTAGGCCCCCATCACGAGCTCGCGCCCCGCGAACGCGGAGACCAGGAGCAGGAGCGTCGAACGGGGCAGGTGGAAGTTCGTGAGGAGCGCGTCCACCGCCTGGAACTCGAAACCCGGCCGGATGAACAGGTCGGTCCAGCCGGAGGCGGGGGCGACGGGGCTCTCCGGCGGCACTCGCGCTCGACCGGGGGCGTCGGCCCGCGCCGCCGACTCGAGCGCCCGGACCGTGGTCGTCCCCACCGCGACCACGCGCCGGCCCGCCTCGCGCGTGCGCGCGATCGCGGCGGCCGTCTCCTCCGGCACACGGTACCACTCCGCCTCCATGACGTGGTCCTCGGCCCGCTCGGCGGCGATGGGGCGGAAGGTGCCAGGGCCCACGTGGAGGACGACCGCCGCGCGGCCCACCCCGCGCTCGGCCAGCTCCGCCAGGAGCCCGGGCGTGAAGTGGAGCCCCGCGGTCGGGGCGGCCACCGCGCCGCGGCGCCGAGCGTAGACGGTCTGGTAGCGCTCGCGGTCCGCGGGCCGGTCGGTCCGCTCGATGTAGGGCGGGAGGGGGACATGGCCGTGGGCCTCGATCCAGTCCCACGGGTCGCCGGGGACGTCCAGCCGGATCCGCCTCCCCGACTCCGTCCGGTCGATCACGACGGCTGTGGCGTCCGTGGCCGGGAAGCCCTCCCGATCGAGGAGCGCCAGGCGGGCGCCCGGCCGGGCGCGCTTGCCCGGCCGCACCATCGCCTCCCACTCGCGGCCGTCCGCGGAAGCGGGATCGTCGGCCCCGAGCGGCCGGACGAGCAGCACCTCGACCTCCTCGCCCTCCTCCCGCCGGGCATGGAGCCGGGCCGGGAACACGCGCGTCTCGTTGACGACCAGGAGGTCTCCCGGCTCCAGGATCCCCACCAGGTCCGGAAAACGGGCGTCCCGCCAGGCGCCCGCCTCGCGGTCCACCACCAGGAGCCGGCTCTCCTCGCGCCCCGCGGGCGGCTCCTGCGCGATGTGCCCGGGCGGGAGATCGTAGTCGAAGTCGTCCATCCGCATGACGGGAAGATCCGCCCCCGGATCGGCGCGCGCGAGCGGGGCCCGGGCCGGCCACTGTGGTATCCGGGACAGTGCACCGGTATCGTGCGGGGATGATCCTGTTCCTCTCGCCCGCGCGATCGACGCGCCGCGCGTTGGCGCGGTGGGCGGCTGTGGCGGGGTTCGCGTCCGCGGCGCTCGCGGGGCCGGCGGC
>DATLFF010000166.1:0-3305 GCA_035524915.1 Gemmatimonadota bacterium
GCGGCGCGGTAAAAACCTGCATCCGGATTCCGCATCCCGTCCTCGTGCCTTGGAGCGTCCGATGCCTGCACCCGTCCGCGTCACCCTGAAGTGGATCCAGATCACCGACAACCTCGAGCCGGGACGCGACAAGGAGGGCGAGTTCGTCTTCCGCATCCGGGTGGAGACCGACGGCGGCGAGATCGTGGAGACGCGGCTGCCGGAGGAGGGCTCCTGGTTCATTTCGCAGAAGCCGGGCAAGAACCGGGTCAAGCTCGACGAGGTCGTGTTCGAGGGAGAGGCCGGGAGCCGGCTGGTGGTCGAGCTCACCGGTGAGGAACAGGATCGCCTGACCGGAAGCGACTCGCTGGAGACCTACCGGCGAGAGTTCGCCGGCGAGCCCTCGAGCTGGGTCGGCCTCCACGGCCCGGGCGACGAGGGGGACGAGGATCCCGAGAACCTGAGCAACTGGCGGATCGGCTACGAGATCGAGCTGATCTGACCGCGCTCCGGGCGGGCGCGGCGTGAGCTACACCGTCGAGGACCTCGTCCAGCTGCTCGATCTGGAAGCGATCGAGCACGACATCTTCCGCGGCGCCAACCGCGACATCGGCACGGGTCGGATCTTCGGCGGCCAGGTGCTGGCCCAGTCGTTGGTGGCCGCGCGCCGCACCGTCGAAGCCGAGCGGCCGGCCCACTCCGTGCACGGCTACTTCATCCTGGCCGGGGACCTGCGGGTCCCGGTGGTCTATTTCGTGGACCGTCTCCGGGACGGCGGCTCGTACACCACCCGCCGGGTGACAGCGATCCAGCACGGGCGCGCGATCTTCACCATGTCGGCCTCCTTCCACGCTCCGGAGGACGGCCTCTCCCATCAGGTCCCCATGCCCGACGTCCCCGATCCGGAGGGCCTGCGATCCGAGCTCGAGATGATCCGCGAGCGTGCCGACGAGATCCCCGAGCCGCTCCGCGCGATCCTCACCCAGGACCGGCCGCTGGACATCCGGCCGGTCGAGATGAAGGACCCCTTCGCGCCGGGCCCCCCCGCGCCCCGCCGGCACTTCTGGATGCGCGCCCGCGGCCGGGTGGGAGACCGGAACCTCCATCACCAGGCGGTGCTGGCCTACGCCTCCGACTACGGGCTCCTGGGCGCCGCCCTCCAGCCGCACGCCCTCACGCTGCGCGATCCGCGGCTCATGGTGGCGAGCCTCGACCACGCGATGTGGTTCCACCGGCCGTTCCGGGTGGACGACTGGTTGCTCTACGCGATGGAGAGCCCGACGTCCGGCGGGGGCCGCGCCTTTACCCGCGGCACGTTCTTCATGCGCGACGGGACGCTGGTGGCGTCGGTGGCCCAGGAGGGAGTGCTGCGGATGCGGCCGGAGCCGGCCTCGGGGTCCGGCTAGGACGTCCCCCGGGGCCGGGAGTCGATCCGCGGCTGCTGCTGGACCACGCAGTGCATCCCCCCGCCCTCGTCGTTCAGCGCGCGCGGGTCGATCCGCACGATCTCGCGGTCCGGGAAGAGCGTCTCGAACAGCCGGCCGACCGCCGCGTCCTTCTCCCGCTGCGACTCGGGCATCCCTTCCCGCCAGTACCTCGGCAACAGGAGCACCCCGTTCGTGACGACGTAGTTGAGGTAGCTCGCCACCGCCACCCACTGGAGCGTATCGCCGACCGCCAGGGTGGGATCGAGCTTCCGGTAGCGGGGGAAGCGCTCCTCGGTCAGGACGAACGCCTCGTGCTGCATGTCGGGAAGGGGCACGCGGAGGATGCGGAGCGGCCTTCCGTCCTGGTCCGTCGACCGGCTCAGGATCTGGAGGTTCTCTGTCATCCGGGCGTAGTTGATCGCGTGGATCGGATGGGCGTCCCGCTCCGCCTCGTCGACCCACGCCAGGGCGACCGTGCTGTCGTTGACGAATCGGACGAACTCGTCGGTGTGCCCGCCGGTCCCGACGCCGTAGTAGTCCTCCACGATCCGCTGCACGTTGTGCGGATCCTCGGCCAGTCCCTCCCCGAGCCAGATCACGTGTCGCTGCCCCAGCGTCCGCTTCAGATCCTCCTCGATCTCCGCGCGGGTGAGATGGGGGTTCCGGCGGCGCGTCAGCTCGGAGACAATCAGGGTGCCGCGGCCGTTGACCTCGATCGATCCTCCCTCCATGACCACGAGGGACGGCACCGTGGGGAGACCCATCCGGCGGGCGACGTCCTCGTCGATCTTCTCGTGCGCGATCGCCTTCGGCGAGAACGAGTCGGGAGGGACGTTCGCGTAGTTGCTGTAGAGGAAGTCCGCCACGGCGAGCCCGCCTTCCCCGCGGAGGAAGACGGGGCCGGGATCGCGGAACCAGACGTCGGTGGGATCCTGGAGGAACACCTGGACGCGATCCAGGTCCACGCCCTCCTCGGCGAGGAAGCCGAGACCGTGGGGAATCAGGCTGTCGGTCTCGACGACGAGCCGGACGTCGACGTGCCGCGTGAGGGCGCGGAGCATGGGGACGATGACGCCGTCGTACGCCACCACCCGCACGCGGAAGCCCAGCCAGATCGCCTCGTGCGGCTCCCACTCCGCGGGGTACTCGTATCCGCTCGCCGTCGGCGTCTGGGCCCGGCCCGGCGTCGGAGCCAGAGCGAAGGCGATCGCCGATATCGCTCCCGGGAGGGCCCATCGCCTCCCGAGCATGCCACGCCCCGCGATCATCCCAGGGCGAGCGCCACCGCGGCGTCCAGCTCCAACGCGCGGCCGGCCGCCAGCACGCGCTCGATCTCGGCCTCGTCCAGCCGGGCGCGCGCCTCCGCCATCCCGCGCTCGAACTCCCCCCGATCCACCGCCGCGATCCGGATCCCCAGCGGCTCCCGCATCGGCTGGACCACTCCGTAGAGCAGGCCGGCCCGCTCGAAGTTCCCCTCCCGCACGTCGAGCGCGGCGATCCCGAGCAGGCAGATGCCGATCCGGCGGCGGTTCCCCATCTCGTGGAGGAGCCGTAACGACTCGCGATAGCGCTCGCGCGCCAGGTCCAGATCCCCGCGGTAGCGGGCGACGTGGCCCGCGGCCTGGAGCAGGTAGGCGATCCCCGGCTTCGAGTCGATCTCGCGGCACACGCGGAGCCCCTCCTCGAGGTGGATCGACGCGGTCGCCAGGTCACCCCGGTAGCGGGCAACCTCCCCGAGCCCGGCCAGGGCCCACGCCACCGCCTGGCGGTCGCCGCTCGCCCGGCCGACCTCCAGCGCCTCGGCGTACAGCGCCCCGGCCCGCTCCCAGTCCTCCTGGTGGATCCGCATCTTCGCCATGCCGCGGAGCGCCGCCGCGATCTCGGCGGGGCTCCCGGTCT
>DATLFF010000167.1:0-7372 GCA_035524915.1 Gemmatimonadota bacterium
CCAGCGGAAGCTCCGGCTGGGCCAGCCGCGGCTCGAAGCACTGCCGGCAGCGCGCCTCGTACGCCCGCGCCCCGCCGACCACGATCCGCTCCTCGCTCGGCACCAGGCGCTGGGTCCGGTTGGCGGGATTTCCGCACACCACGCAGATCGCCAGGGCCTTGGTGATCTCCTCGGCCATCGCCAGGAGCTGCGGCATGGGGTCGAACGGCCGGCCCAGGTAGTCCTGGTCGAGCCCGGCGACGATCACCCGCTTCCCCGCGTTGGCGAGCGCCTCCACCACCTCGACCAGGTCGGAATCGAAGAACTGGGCCTCGTCGATCCCGACCACCTGGGTGCGCGGGTCCACCCGCTCCAGGATCTCGCGCGCCGGGTGCACCCGCTCGGCCCGGATCCGCATGTCGGAGTGGCTCACGATCTCGTCGGCCGCGTAACGCTCGTCGATCACCGGCTTGAACACCTGGACCCGCTGGCGGGCGATCTCGGCGCGCCGGAGCCGCCGGATCAGCTCCTCGGACTTGCCGCTGAACATCGGGCCGGCGACGACCTCGATCCAGCCCACGTGGCCGCGGATGAACGGGCTCATGGGTACTCCTCGCGCAGGAAATCGAACAGCTCCTCGATCGAATCGAACACGGCCGTGGCGCACCCCTGGACCCAGGACGACATGTCCCCCCGCTCCATCGCCCGGATCACGTAGACCGGCTTCTCCCACACCCGGGCCACCGTCACCTCCGACGGCGTGCCGCCCGACCACTGGGCATGCTCGTCCCACAGGCAGATCACGTAGTCCGACCCGGCCAGAGCCTCCAGGTCGTACTCCACGATCCGGCGCATCAGCGGCACGAACCGTTCGTGGCCGGCCACCTTCCAGTCCCGGAAGCGGGCGCGCTCCTCTTCGGACAGGACGACGAGCTCCTCCTCGCAGGGGTTGAACCACCCGTGGCCCAGCTCGGCCAGCAGCGGCGTGACCCGCTCGCGCCAGGCCCGCCCGCGGTCCGGCGCCCGCTCCATGGCCCCCGCGAGGTACGCCCGGGGCCGGCCGTTCGCCGCGCTCCCACCGCGGCTCACGCGGCGCCCAGCGGCTCGTCCACCCGCTCGATCGAGCGGGCCCGGCCCGTGTCGGCGTCCACCTCGAGACGCACTCCCTGGAAGCGGACGTCCTCCGTCGAGACCTCGAAGCGGTTGGGAGTCTGCCGCAGGAAGCGCTCGATCGCCGCATGGGGGCGCACCCCGATCACGCCCCCGTGGGGGCCGGTCATCCCGGCGTCGGTGACGTAGGCGGTGCCCCCCGGCAGGATCCGGGCGTCGGCGGAGGGAACGTGGGTGTGGGTCCCCACGACGGCGGTCACGCGGCCGTCGGCGTAGCGGCCCATCGCGACCTTCTCGGCGGTCGCCTCGGCGTGGAAGTCGACGATCACGACGCGCGCCTCCGCCAACCGTACGTCGGCCAGGAGCGCGTCCAGGCGGCGGAACGGGCACTCGATGCGCTTCATGAAGACCCGGCCCTCGAGGTTGACGACGGCGCCGGGCACGCCGCCGATCTCGCCGGTCCAGACGCCGGAGCCGGGGTTGCCGGGCGGGTAGTTGTCGGGCCGCAGGAGCCGCGGCTCCTCGTCCAGGAAGGGGTAGATCTCACGCTTGTCCCACACGTGGTTGCCGGTCGTCACGACGTCGGCGCCGGCCTCGAAGAACGAGCGGGTGATGTCGGGGGTCAGGCCGAAGCCGCCGGCCGCGTTCTCCCCGTTCACCACCGTGAAGGCGGGCGCGCCGCGCCGGCGGGCGCGGGCCAGGCCCTCCAGGAGCGCATCCCGCCCCGGCCGGCCGAACACGTCTGCGACGAACAGGATCTCCATAGGTGGCGCGAAAGGCGAAAGACCCCGCCGCGGTTCACCAGAGAGGATTTTTCGACGCCCTCATCAGTACGGTGGGTATCCTCCCCGCCCACGTCTCGCTTCCTCCTTCCGGAGGCATGCGATCGGCAGACGGAGCGAGGATCCCTCTGAGTGCGCGTTGGCTCGAAAAATGAGTCTCCCTGGATCGCCTCGGCCGGGGTCTTCCGCCCCGGCGAGCCTTCACTCTTCCGGCGCGCCGTCCTCCTTTCCGACTTCCTGCAGCGCCCGGTCCACACGGGCCGACATCCGCTCGACCCGGCCGACCGCCTCCTCGACCTCCGCCCCGGCCGCCTCGCGCGCCCGGAACAGCTCGTCGGTGATCTCCATCGCGCCGAGCACCGCGATCGGGAACGGCTCGAGCGCCGGCGAGGCGCTCCGGAGCGCCCGAAGCGTCCGGTCCACGTGGCCGGCCACCTCGCGAGTGTACTCCTCGGGGGCCGAGGACCGGATCCCGAACGGCTCGTCGAGCACGGTCACGCGCGTCGTCGCCATGCCGCCCTTCCGGCTCACGCCTCGATCACGTACCGAACGCGGGCGAGAAGTCCCTGGATCCGCTCCTCCAGAAACCCGGAGTGCCTCGCCAGCCGGTCGTTCTCGGCTTCGAGGTCCCGGATCCGGGCGTCGAGATCGGCCGGGCTGGCGCCGCTTCCGGCCAGCCGTTCCAGGGCCCCTCGGTCGGCGCGCCGCTCCTCGAGCGTCCGCCCGTGTCGCGCGGCCAGCTCCTCGTACCGTTCGACCAGCAATGTAACGCGTCGATCGAGCCCATCCAACGCCTCGGCGAGCGGACCGTCGCCGCCGTCGGAGAGGTCCGTCTCCGCGGCGGGGCTCTCCACCTCGACGTCGTCCGGGGGCACGGACGTCGGGGCGCCGTGAGCCACATCGCTGGCCGCCATCTCCAGCTCACCCTGAACGGCGGGCTCGGCGCCGCGCGGGCGCCGCTTCGTCGTCATCTCCCCGTCGCCTCCTCTCCACGCAAGGTCCATCTTCGCTCGGCCTGGAGCCGGGCGATCAGCCGCTCTATCCCGCGATCGATCTCCTCGTCCGTCAGCGTCCGCGCGGCGCGGAACGCGAGCCGCACGCCCAGGCTGTAGCGGCCCTCCGGCACCTGCCGGCCACTGTAACGGTCGAACACCTCGATGCCGGCCAGGTGGGCCGGCGGATCGGACTCGATCGCCGCCACCACCTCCGCGCTCGGCGTCCCGTCGGGCACGACGAGCGCGAGGTCGCGCTCCGCCTCGGGCTCGCGCGAGAACTCGACGAAGACGACGGGCGGAAGTTCGGCCACCAGCGGCTCCAGGTCGAGCTCGGCCACCTGCAGTCGCCCCTCCAGGCCCCAGCGCTCCGACAGCCGGGGATGCACCTCGCCGCAGAATCCGATCTCCCGCCCCTCGCCGTCCAGCACCGCGGCCTGCCGGCCCGGATGGAGCCAGGCCCGGTCCGACGGGGCGAAGCGGGGGCGGAAGCCGGTCGAGCCCTCGACCAGGTCCTCCACGTCGCCCTTGAGGTCCCAGAAGTCGTACACGGGCTCCTCGTCCCGCGACCAGTGGACCGGCTCCCTCCGCCCGCTCGCCGCCAGCGCCAGCACGCGCCGCTCCTCCACCTCGCCGCTCTCGGATCGGACGAAGGCGTGACCGGCCTCGAACAGCTTCACGCGGCCGGCGCCGCGCCTCCGGTTGTGCGCGACTGCCATCGACAACGGGGTGAAGACGAACGGTCTCAAGAATCGCTCCGCCTTCGAGATAGGATTTCGTATCTCGACCATTCTGTCAACCGGGTACGTCCCGCCGAGGACGTCGGCGCTCACGAACGACGACGTCCGTGCCTCGTCGAACGCCGCGGCTCGCGCCGCGGCGGCGGCGCGGTCCATCCCCACCTGCCGGGGGTCTCGCGGCGGGGCCACCGGTGGCGCCGGGAGCGGCGACAGGGGCACCCGGTCGTAGCCCGTGAGCCGCGCCACCTCCTCGACCAGGTCCACCTCCAGTCCGACGTCGAAGCGCCAGCTCGGCACGGTCGCCCCCAGCCGGCCCTCGGTCCCCACGTCGACGTCGAAGCCCAGCGACGTCAGCGCGGCCGTGGCCTCCTCGGCCGGTATCCCGCGTCCCACGAGGGCCGCCAGCCGCTCGAGCCGCAGCTCGATCCGCTCGCGCGGGGGGCGCGGACGCGGCTCGGCCACCACCCGGCCTGGCGCGACGGTCCCGCCGGCCGTTCGCACGATCAGGGCGGCCGCCCGGTCGATCGCCCACTCCACGACCTCGGGATCCACGCCGCGGGCGAAGCGGGTCGAGGCCTCGCTCACCAGCCCCAGGGCCCGGGCCGTCCGGGCGATCCTCTCCGGCTCGAACCAGGCCCCCTCGAGGAAGACGGTGGTCGTGGCGTCGCCCACCTCGGAATCGAGCCCGCCCATGACGCCGCCGATGGCGACCGGTCGCTCGGCGTCGCAGATCAGCGTCATCCCCGCCTCGAGAGAGCGCTTCTTCCCGTCGAGCGTGACGAACTCCTCCCCCTCTTCGGCCGCTCGGACCTCGATCCGCCCGCCGGCCAGACGGTCGAAATCGAACGCGTGCAGCGGCTGGCCGCACTCCAGCATCACGTAGTTGGTGGTGTCGACCACGTTGTTGACCGGCCGCATCCCCAGGGCGAGGAGGCGGATCTGCATCCACGCCGGGCTCGGACCCACGGTGACGCCCTCGATCAGCCGCCCCAGGTAGCGGGCGCAGCCGGCCGCGTCGGCGACTTCCACCCCGACCCGCCCGGCCGCCGGGGCGCCCGACTCGAGGACGGTGGCGTCCTGCCGCGCCAGCCGCGCGCCGGCCAGCCACTGGACCTCTCGCGCCACTCCCAGGTGGCAGAGGACGTCGGCGCGGTTCGACGGCACGTCCACGTCGAGGATCCGGTCGTCCATCTCCAGCGCCTCGGCCAGGTCGCGGCCGAGGTCGGAATCGTCGACCCCGGGGACGCGCCAGATCCCCTCCGCACCGCCCAGGGCGTCGAGGCCCAGCTCGGGGGCCGAGCAGAGCATTCCCTCGGAGACGACCCCGCGGATCTCGGCCCGCTCGATGACGCGATCACCGGGAAGCCGCGCGCCGGGCGTGGCGTAGCCGTAGATCGCCCCCACCTCCACGTTTGGCGCGCCGCACACCACCTGCCGCTCGCCGTCTCCCGCCGTCACCGTGCAAAGGGTCAGCCGGTCGGCGTCGGGGTGCGGGCCGGCGGCCAGCACCTTGCCCAGGACCACCCCCTCCACGCCGGCGAGCGCCGGACGCACCTCGTCCACGGCCAGCCCCAGCAGGGTGAGCCCGCGGGCGAGCTCAGCCGCGTCCAGGCGCTCGACCTGCCCGTCCGGGAACATCCCCGCCAGCCAGCGATGGGAGACCTTCATCTCGTGCCCCCGGCGATCACTAGCGCCCCGCGAACGGCCGGAGGAACCGCAGGTCGTTCTCGAAGAACAGCCGGATGTCGGGGATCCCGTACTTGTTCATCGCGATCCGCTCCACTCCCATGCCCCACGCGAACCCGGTCCATCGCTCCGGATCGAGATCGACCGCCTCGAGCACGGCGGGATGCACCATCCCGCACCCCAGGAGCTCCATCCAGCCGGTGCGCTTGCAGGCCCGGCAGCCCGCGCCGCGGCACACCTGGCACTCGATGTCGAGCTCGGCCGAGGGCTCGGTGAACTGGAAGTACGAGGGACGGAAACGCACCCCCACGTCGGGTCCGTAGAACTGGTGGACGAACTCGGTGAGCGCCCACTTGAGGTGCGCCATCGAGATGCCCTCGTCCACCCACAGACCCTCGATCTGGTGGAAGCAGGGGCTGTGCGAGGCGTCGGGAGTGTCGTTGCGGAACACCCGGCCCGGAACGACCACGCGGACCGGCGGCGGCCCGGACTCCATCACCCGGATCTGGACGGGCGAGGTGTGGGTCCTCAGAAGCCGATCCCCGGTCGCCAGGTAGATGGTGTCCATCTCCTCGCGGGCGGGATGACCCTCGGGGATATTGAGGGCCTCGAAGTTGTGCCAGGCGTCTTCGACCTCCGGGCCCGTGGCCACGGTGAAGCCCATCCGGCGGAAGATCTCGAGCAGCTCGTCGGTGACGATGGTGAGCGGGTGGCGCGTGCCCAGACCCCGTCGGCGGCCAGGGAGGGTGACGTCGACCGCCTCCGCCGCCAGCCGGCCCGCGAGCGCCGACTCGGCGGCGCGGCCCGCCGCCGCCTCGACCTCGGCCTCGATCGCGTCCTTGATCCGGTTGACCAGCTGACCGGCGGCCGGACGCTCTTCGGGCGGGAGCCCGCCGATCGCCTTGGCTTCGCCGGTGAGCTCACCCTTCTTGCCGAGCACCTGGACGCGGATCTCCTCGACCGCCTCCGGAGTCGAGGCATCCGCGAGCCGTCCGCGGACCTCCTCGCGGAGGGCCGTCAGCCGGTCGCCGAGCTCATCGATGCGGGCCACGCCTCCCGGCGGCCCCGGCCTACAGACGGCTCTTGGCGGTCTCTGCCAGCCGGGCGAACCCCTCGCGGTCGTTCACCGCCAGCTCGGCCAGCATCTTCCGGTCGATCTCGATCTCGGCCTCCTTGAGCCCGTGCATGAAGCGCGAGTAGGAGAGCCCCTGCTCCCGGGCGGCGGCGTTGATGCGGGCGATCCACAGCTTGCGGAACTGCCGCTTCTTGGTGCGCCGGTCGCGATAGGCGTACGCCAGCGCCCGCTCCACCGTCTCCTTGGCGGGGATGTAGAGCCGATGACGACCGCCCCGGTACCCCTTGGCCTGCTTCAGGATCTTCTTCCGGCGCTTGGTGCGCTGGACGTTGTTCGATGCGCGCGGCATGGTATCCTCCTACGAGCTCAACAGTCGCTTGATGCGCTTCTCGTCCGACGGGTGGACATATCCCGCCTGCCGCAGTGCGCGTTTCCGCTTGCTCGACTTCTTAGTCAGGATGTGGCGCAGGAACACCCGCTTGTGCTTGAGCTTCCCCTTGGCGGTCTTGCGGAACCGCTTCGCGGCGCCACGATTCGTCTTCATCTTGGGCATGGTCGTACCTCCCGTCTTCCCTACTTCTTCGAGTTCGGCGCCACGATCATGAACATGTTGCGGCCCTCCATCCGGGGGGCCTGCTCGAGGATCGCCAGGTCCCCCAGCTCCTCGATCACGTCGTCCAGCACCTCGCGCCCGTTCTCCGGGTGCGCCATCTCCCGGCCGCGGAACATGATCGTCACCTTGACCTTGTTACGATCGTCGAGGAACCGCTTGATGTGGCGGGTCTTGAATTCGAAATCGTGCTCCTCGATGTTCGGCCGCATCTTGATCTCTTTCATCTGGGTCACGTGCTGCTTCTTGCGTGCCTCCCGGTCGGCCTTGGCCTGCTCGTACTTGTAGCGGCCGTCGTCCATGAGCCGGCATACCGGCGGTCGCGCCGTCGGCGCGACCTCGACCAGATCCAGCCCCTTCTCCTTCGCGGCCTGTCGCGCCTCGTCGACCGGGACGAC